>JAOUJD010000155.1 GCA_029883565.1 Burkholderiaceae bacterium | reverse complement strand
GCGCGCGAGGTGGCCAAGGTCTACGCGGCACTTGTCCGGGAGATCCGCGCCCACGCGACTCCGTTCCGGCCGCCCGTCGCGCTGATCTCCGGTGGTGAGTGCACGGTCACGCTGCCGGCGGGGGCGGGCGGCCGCGGCGGCCGTTGTACCGAGTTCCTGCTTTCCCTCGCTGTCGAGCTCGACGGCATGCCGAACGTGTGTGCGCTCGCCGCCGACACGGACGGGATCGACGGCAGCGAGTCCAACGCGGGCGCCTGGCTCGACCCGGCGACGATGTCGCGTGCCTGCGCACGCGGCGTTGCCGGGCGCGTGGCGCTCGAGACGCACGATGCCTATGGCTTCTTCGCGGCCGCAGGCTGCCTCGTCGAGACCGGGCCGACGCGCACCAACGTCAACGATTACCGCGCGATCCTGATCGGCGGCTGAGCCGCACGCGCGGCGCCGCTATCGCTGCCAGGGCGGCTCGGCGACGGTCGCTCCCGCCTTCGCGGGTTTCCCGAGAGCGTGCAGGGCGGCGCTGACGATGGCGCGCCGGTCGACTTCGAAGAACGAACGCAGCGCGGCCCGGGTGTCGCTGCGGCCGAAGCCGTCGGTGCCGAGCGTGACGTAGCGGTCCGCGATGTACGGTCGGATCAGGTCGGCGACCGCCCGCACATAGTCGCTGGCGGCGACGATGGGCAGGCCATTGGCGGGCAGCAGCTGCTCGACCCACGCGCTGTCCGAGGCCATGCCGAGCCGGCGGCTGCGCTCGAGTTCCATCGCCTCGCGCCGCAGTTCGGTGAAGCTCGTGACCGAATACACCTCGGCCGCGATGCCGTGGACCGATTCGAGCAGCTCGGCCGCTGCAAGCGCTTCGCGCAGGATGGTCCCGGCGCCGAGCAACCGCACCTTCGGGTCGTCGACCGTCCGCACCCTGTGCATGCCCCGCAGCACGCCCTCGCGCACGCCCTCCGGTGCCGACGGCTGTGCGTAGTTCTCGTTCATGACGGTGACGTAATAGAAGACGTCCTGCTGGTCCTTCAGCATGCGCCGCATGCCGTCTTCGACGATGAACGCAAGCTCGTACGCGTAGCACGGGTCATAGGCCCGACAGTTCGGGATCGTGCTGGCGGCCAGATGGCTGGTACCGTCCTGATGCTGCAGGCCCTCGCCCGCCAGAGTGGTGCGGCCGGCCGTGGCGCCAAGCAGGAAGCCGCGCGTGCGGGAATCGCCCGCCGCCCACAGCAGGTCGCCGGCACGCTGGAACCCGAACATCGAATAGAAGATGTAGAAGGGGAGCATCGGCAGGCCGTTCGTGGAGTAGCTCGTCCCGGCGGCCACCCAGGACGCAATCGCGCCCGCCTCGTTGATGCCTTCCTCGAGGATCTGGCCGTCGACGGCCTCCCTGTAGAAGCTGATCTGGGTGCTGTCCTCCGGCTGGTAGAGCTGTCCGAGCGGCGAATAGATGCCGATCTGCCGGAACAGGTCGGCCATGCCGAAGGTGCGCGCCTCGTCCGCGATGATCGGCACGACGCGCGGTCCGAGATCGCGGTCCTTCAGCAGTGCCGACAGCATCCGCACGAAGGCCATCGTGGTCGACATCTCCTTGCCTGCTGCCTGAAGCGCGAAACGCCCGAAGGCATCGACAGCGGGCGGAGTCACGGTCTCGCAGGCCGCATCCCTTCTCGGCAGATAGCCGCCCAGCTTGGAACGGGCGCCGTGCAGGTACTTCATCTCCGCGCTGTCGTGCGCGGGGCGCAGGAATTCGACGTTCTCCACCTGTTCATCCGTCAGCGGCAGCGCGAAGCGGTCGCGGAACTCGAGCAGGGCCGAGGTGTCGAGCTTCTTCTGCTGGTGGGTGGTCATGCGGCCCTGGCCCGCCGTGCCCATTCCGTAGCCCTTCTTGGTCTTCGCGAGGATCACCGTGGGCTGGTCGCGGTGCGTCGAGGCGGCGTGGTAGGCCGCATAGATCTTCACCGGATCGTGCCCGCCCCGACGCAGGCGGTCGATGTCCTCGTCCGACAGGTGGGCGGTCAGCTGCGCGAGCTCCGGGTACTTGTTGAAGAAGTGCTCGCGGTTGAAGCGGCCATCCGTCGCCGACAGGGTCTGGAACTCGCCGTCGACCGTCTCGTGGAAGGCGCGCAGCAGCAGCATGTGGGTGTCGCGCGCGAACAGCGGGTCCCAGTCGCTGCCCCACAGCAGCTTGATCACGTTCCAGCCGGCGCCCGCGAACAGGCCCTCGAGTTCCTGGATGATCGATCCGTTGCCGCGCACCGGCCCGTCGAGCCGCTGCAGGTTGCAGTTGACGACGAAGATCAGGTTGTCGAGACCCTCGCGCGCCGCGATGCTCAGGCCCACCAGCGACTCCGGTTCGTCCATCTCGCCGTCGCCGACAAAGGCCCAGACCTTGCGCCCGGCCGTCTTGGCGAGTCCGCGGTGCTCGAGGTACTTCAGGAAGCGCGCGTTGTAGATCGCCATCAGCGGCCCGAGTCCCATCGAGCCGGTGGGGAACTGCCAGAAGTTCGGCATCAGCCACGGATGCGGGTACGACGACAACCCGGCGCCGCGGTGCACGCTCTCGTCCGCATCGCCGGCCGCTCCTGTTTCCCTGCGGTAGTTGTTCAACTGATCGATGCCCAGCCGGCCTTCGAGGAAGGCGCGCGCATACACGCCCGGCGCCGAGTGGGGCTGGAAATACACCAGGTCGCCGCGCCGGTCGCCCGCTGCCGCGCGAAAGAAGTGATTGAACCCGACCTCGAACAGGTCGGCCGCGGATGCGTAGCTGGCGATGTGGCCGCCGAGTTCGGCGCTGGCGGCGTTCGCGCGGACGACCATCGCCAGCGCGTTCCAGCGCACCAGTGCGCCGAGGCGCGCTTCGAGTTCGAGATTGCCGGGGAAGGGCGTCTGGTCGGCCAGCGAGATGGTGTTGAGGTAGGGCGTGTTCAGCACCTGCGGCAACGGCACCCGCCGGTTGCGCGCATGCTGCAGCAGCTGCTTCAGGACGAAGGTCGCGCGCTCCGGGCCGCCGGCGGCAATGACGGCGTCCAGCGCTTCCAGCCACTCCTGGGTTTCCTGCGGATCGCCGTCATCCTCCGGCAGCCGCCAGGACGCGTTCGGGATCAGCTTGGCAAGATCGTCGAGGTTCAAGGATCCTCCGGGGAGGCGAGGAGGGAAGCGGAGATTATCCGCCGGAGAACGCTGCTTCGTCCGCTGGGATAATGGCGAAATGGATACCCTGACGCTGACCCGCCCGGACGACTGGCACCTGCATCTGCGCGATGGTCCGGCCCTCGCCGCCGTTCTGCCCCATACCGCGCGCCAGTTCGCGCGGGCGATCGTGATGCCCAACCTCCGGCCTCCGGTCACGACGACCGCGAAGGCGCGGGACTACCGCGACCGCATCCTGGCCGCAGTGCCCGCCGGCGCGAAGTTCGAGCCGCTGATGACGTTGTACCTGACGGACAACACGCCGGCCGACGAAATCCTGCGCGCGCGCGATAGCGGCTTCGTGCACGGCGTGAAACTCTACCCGGCCGGGGCCACCACCAACTCCGACTCGGGGGTCACGGACGTCGGTCGCTGCACCGGTGCGTTCGAGGCGATGCAGCGCGTCGGGATGCCGCTGCTGGTGCACGGCGAAGTGACGCACGGGCAGGTCGACGTGTTCGACCGCGAACGCGTCTTCCTGGACGAAGTGATGCGACCGCTGCGGCGCGACTTTCCGGCGCTGAAGATGGTGTTCGAGCACATCACCACGAAGGAAGCTGCGGAGTACGTGCGGGACGCCGACGGGCCCATCGGCGCGACGATCACCGCACACCACCTGCTGTTCAACCGCAATGCGCTCTTCATGACGGCCGATGGTCGAGCCGGCATGCGGCCTCACTACTACTGCCTCCCCGTCCTGAAGCGCGAGGAGCACCGGCAGGCGCTGCTCACGGCTGCGACCAGCGGCAATCCGCGCTTCTTCCTCGGCACCGACTCCGCCCCCCACTCGCGCGGCGACAAGGAGAACGCGTGCGGCTGCGCCGGTTGCTACACGGCAGCCTTCGCCCTCGAGCTGTACGCCGAGGCGTTCGACGCGGCGGGCGCGCTGCACCGGCTGGAAGGCTTCGCTTCCATTCACGGCCCCGACTTCTACGGCCTGCCCCGCAACGCCGGCAAGCTGACCCTGACGCGCAGTGCGTGCCAGGTCCCCGCGGAGCTCCCTTTCGGAGAGCACAGCATCGTGCCGCTGCGCGCCGGGGAGTCGCTTGCGTGGTCGCTCACGGCGTGAGCTCCGACCTCGCGGCCGCCGTCGACTGGGCGGCGCCGTGGTTCGGCCCGGTCGCGGCCGACGGGCGCGCCATGGTCGGGGCGCCGGATCTGCGCGGCGCGCTATCCGAGACGGCGCGCGTTCGCAACGTGCGCACCGCCGCGGGTTCGCCGGTTCGCTTCGCCGACCCGACCGCGGCCGGATCGACCGCCTACGAGGCGCACATCGCGCGCACCGGCGCGGTGCCGACGCGCGACAACCTGCATGACTTCTTCAACGCGCTGGTGTGGCTGGGCTTTCCCTGTACGAAGGCCCGCCTGAACGCGTTGCAGGCGAGCGCGATCGCGGCGCACGGGATCGGTGTGCGGCGCGGGCCGTTGCGGGACGCGGCCACGCTGATCGACGAGAACGGGATGCTGCTCGTGACGCGTCGAGCCGATCTGGTCGACGCCCTGCGCCAGCGCGCGTGGCGCCGCCTGTTCGTTGCATACCGGGCTGCGTGGGCCGGGGAAGTGCGGGCGGTCGTCTTCGGTCATGCGCTGATGGAGAAACTCGTGGCTCCATACAAGGGGATCACGGCGCACGCGCTGCCGGTGCTGCTTCCCGCCGATGCGCCGCTGGCGGAGGTGGACGCCGGGGTCGCGGCCGCGCTGGACGCGACACTGTCGCCGCGCCGGCTGCTGCCGGTTCCGGTCATGGGGATTCCTGGCTGGGCCTGCAATGACGATGCGGCGTACTACGACGATCAGGCGGTGTTCCGGGCGCCGCATCCATCCGGGCGTAGCCTGAAGGAGCCCGCCGCCGGGCAACTGAACCAGGGACAGTGAGGTCAATGATGAAAGTGGTGGTCACCGGTGGTGCCGGGTTCCTCGGCCAGCGCCTGATCAGCGGCATGCTGGAGCGGGGCGAACTGACGGACTCGAACGGCGTGCGGCGCGCGATCAGCGAGGTCGTCGCGGTCGATCAGGTGGAGGCGCCCGCCGCGCCGCGCGTGCGTTCGGCGGTGGGCGACGTCAGCGACAGCGCGTTCGTCGCCGACGTGGTGAAGGGTGCGGACAGTGTCTTCCACCTGGCCGCGGTCGTTTCCGGCGCGGCCGAGGCCGACTTCGACCTGGGAATGCGGGTGAACCTGGACGGGACTCGAGGACTGCTCGACGCGCTGCGCCGCGAGGGACGAACGCCGAAAGTGGTCTTCGCGAGCTCGGTCGCCGTGTTCGGCGGAGTGCTGCCGGACACCGTGACCGACGCGACGACGCCGGCGCCGCAGTCGAGTTATGGCGTGCAGAAGCTGATCGGTGAACTGCTGCTCGGCGACTGTTCACGCAAGGGGATGATCGACGGGCGGGCGGTGCGGCTGCCGACGATCGTCGTGCGGCCCGGCAAGCCGAACGCAGCGGCATCGAGCTTTGCGAGCGGCATCATCCGCGAGCCGCTGGCGGGGATGGAGGCCCGGTGCCCCGTCGATCCGGACACGTCGATGTGGCTGATGTCGCCGTCATCGGCCATAGCGAACCTGCTCCACGCACACGAACTGCCGGCCGCACGGTGGAAAGGCCCGCGCGCGCTCAGCCTGCCGGGCATCTCCGTGTCGGTCCGGGAGATGCTGGACGCGCTGGTGCGGGCAGGCGGGGAAGCGGCTCGCGCCCGCGTGAAGATGCAGCCTGATCCGCGGATCCAGGCGATCGTGATGGGCTGGCCTGCGCGCTTCGACACCGCCCGTGCCGACGCGATGGGATTCGTGCGCGATGCCGACTTCGAAACGATCGTGCGCGATTACGTGAAGGAGCATGGCCGGTGACGATGAAGAAGACCGAGCTCGAGAAGCGCAAGGGGCTCAAGGTCACGAACGAGCTGCGCCGCTCAGGCAACCCCTTCCCGCGCGCCGCCGAGACCGAGTCGGACCGCCGCGCGCGGCGGGAACGCGAACGCACCCTGGGCCTCGTGCCCTTCGCGGTCAAGCTGCCGCAGGACCTGCTGCGGCGGATGCAGGCCGAAGCGCAGGCGCGCGGCGCACCGCTCGGTGATCTCGTCGCCGAGTGGCTGCGCAAGGGGATGGCCGGCTGAGTTCAGTGCGCCAGGCGCGCGGTGGCGCGGATGGCGGTCAGCGTGGCGTTGGGCGTGATCACTTCGGGGTCGGTTCGCAGTTCGATCAACGCCGGCAGGTGTCTTTCGCGCATGAAGGCCAGCGCCTGGGCGAGCGCGATCGCGAACTCGTCGGTCGTCTCCGCGGTGGCGCCGAAGGCCCCGTACGACTGCGCCAGCTTCGCGAAATCCGGGTTGACCAGCCGGGTCCCGTGATCGCGGCCCGGGAACTCGCGTTCCTGGTGCATCCTGATCGTGCCGTACATGCCGTTGTTGAAGACGAGCAGCAATACGCCGGCCCCGTACTGCACCGCGGTCCCGAGTTCCTGCCCGGTCATCTGGAAGTCGCCGTCTCCGGTGAAGCAGACCACGCAGCGCTCCGGGGCGCTGATCTTCGCTGCGATCGCGGCCGGCACGCCGTAGCCCATTGCGCCGGACGTGGGTGCCAGCTGGGTGCGCAATCCGGGGTAGCGCCAGAACCGGTGCGCCCAGGTGGCAAAGTTGCCCGCGCCGTTCGCGATGATCGCGTCCTCCGGCACCGCGCGCGACAGGATCTGGACCACTTCCCAAAGGTCCAGCTTCGGCTGCGCATGGGCGTACACGGTCGGGCGCTGCTGCCACGC
>JAOUJD010000154.1 GCA_029883565.1 Burkholderiaceae bacterium | reverse complement strand
ACCGCACCGCCGCCGGGAATGAGCCACAGGCCCGAAACGGCCTCGCGCCACCCCTGTGCCGGCGCACATGCCCCGGCGTCGGCGCCGCGATCCAGGTGCCGGACACGATCGAACCCGCGGGCAGGCGAGCCCGATCACAACTTGAACCGCCCTGTCACTCCGGTTGCGGGTGCGACCGCTCCGCCGGCCCGAGCCGCTCGAGGATGAACGGCATCCTGCCGCCGAAAAATTCGAGAAAACGGTCGCCCGTGATCAGGTCCAGGTCCTCTTTCCTGAGATCCCCGAGAATCACCGTCTGCTGCACGCCGAGGTCCAGCGCACCGCTGCGGCCATCGCGCTTATCGGTGATCCGTCCCGGCAGTGTTCCTTGCTCCACCAGGGCGGCGAACCTGTCCCGGCTGCCGTCGGTGAACCAGACGAGAAGATGGCTCTGATCCGGGCGGGAGGTCAGGCGAGGCATGTAGGGAACCGCAATCGCCCAGAGATAGGTCCCCTTCAGCACGCGGTCTTCTTCGCTGAGAAAGTACAACCACTTCTCGTTTCCTGCGGTTGAGCGCACGTGCAGGGTCGTGATCGCCGAAGGACTCTCGCCGAAGTGCCTCTGCACGCTCAATGTGCCCGCGGCCGAGTCGAGCACGCTGGCAGTCCAGCAGGCGGACTTCTCCTCATGGTTAACCGTGGCTACGGGCAACTCGCACCAGATCCCGTTCCACAGGACAACGCTCTCCGCGAGGTCCACGGGCACCCGACCGACGGGTTTGTCCGCATGCACCGGCATGCATGCCGCGCCCGCCAGCAGCGAGCAGACTACGAAACCGAGAAGGACGCGAAGCAATTGCATTGGTAACCGCCTCGCCTTGAAGCTAGATAATGCAAGAGACTGCGCCTTGCCCTCCGTCAATGCGTCGACCGTCCGTAGTCGATCAGGCGCCCTCGCCTCGCGTGCCTTCCAGCGCGGAGCCCCACGCTTCCTCCCGTGTCCGCAGCAGCCACGCGATCGCCCGGAGCAGGCCCAGCCGTGCGGCCTTGTTTGCCGCGCATCGTCGCGCGCGCCCTGCCTGTCGCACGCACACATAACGGGCAACCGTTCGCCAACGCGAACTCATCCACGTGGCGGGTTCTTCCTGTTGCCGGTCGTCCGCGTCGATCGCCCGCTCGTCCCTCGATCGTTGTGAATCTGCCCGCCGGCACGTCCGCTCATCGGCTCCCATCGGCGGCAGGGCGCCGCGGACGTCTTCCACTTGCGCTTCATCGAGCAAGATGGACGATGAGTGTCCAAACGAGCGATCAGCAAGGCCATGAGCAAGAGCAACGGCGAGCGCCGGCGCCGGAAGCGTGACCGGCGGTTCGTGCAGTTCTTCGACACGCTTTCGATGCAGGCCAGCCTCGCTGGGCTCCTCTTCGCCAGCCTGTTCCTCGTGTGGCTGGTCGCGCGGACCCTGCTGCAGGGCTAGTTGCGGCAGCGCCGCGCAGCCCGAGCGACGCACGGTCGTCGAGCGGCCGCGTCGGGCCAATCGCTCATATCCACCGCCTCACACAAGCGCGACCGCGATCGCCGCCAGTGGATTGATTCCCGTTCTCGCCCGGCAGGCGTCGGCTGCCCGGGGTTGAGGTCCTGCCGTCGGGAATAGGCAGGCTGTTTCCGGCGCAATTGCGCGCATCACCTCGCCGCCGCGGAGCAACAATCAGGCGTCGTCGTCGGGAGGAGGCCAGCGTAATGACAAGCGACTCGATCGTAGTCGTCGGCCTGGTTCTAGGATTTCTCTACATGATCGGCGTCGGGACCTGTCTCCAGATCGAGGACGACGCCCGGCCGGTCGTTGGGCGGCTGTTCGCCGGGGCCGGAGTGGCGGTCGGCCTGATACTCCTGCTTTGACCAGCCGTAGCGCCCGATCACCTCAGCGGTATGCGGGCGCCGAAGCCACACTGCAGTCGAAGTTCGCCCTGACGTTGTCGTTATAGAAACGTCCCTTGGAAGACGATTTCTTCCAGGCGCTCACGGTTGCGGGTGGGACCTCGCAGTAGTGGTACCAGATCCCCTTGACGCTCACCAGGACGTACTTCTGCTTGTCGTCGTAGCAGATCCGGTTCACGTTCGGGCTGCGCGAAAACGTGTCGCAGCGAAAGGGCGCGAGTTCGACTTCGCCACGCGCTTTCACGTACACGCGTTCCGCCAGAGCCGCATCGGCGCCAAGCAACAGAGCGATGGCAAGGACTGGCTGTAGCCGTGCATTGATGGCGGCGAACCTCATGGATGCGATTGAAGCATGGGGTCCGCCTCGGCCCTAGTCGCGTATTCGGACTACTCGCAGCGTCACGTTTGCCCGCAAGTCGTTCCTGCGACCCCGGCGTTGCGCGCCCCCGTCGGGGGGCGCTCGCCGGGCCCTCGATCCGGTCAAGCCGCCCGATGCACCCGCGCGTCGCTCCTGCATCCCGGGATCAGTCGGCTGGAGGGGCCGAAACCCGGGTTATTCCTTACGATCCCCCTTTCTCGACAAGATCCCCGCATTCGCGTAACCTTTTCGCCGCATTCGCTTCAAGTTTTGTATGCCTTCGGCTTGTCTTTGCGTCGGCACCCATGGTGCCGATGGCCTTTGATCTTTCCCGGGTTACGTTGCTTGATCCGCTTGCGCAGCGACGGGTTCCATGTCGGCTCCCGCGCGATTCAACAAGGAACGTAACAACATGGCAACTGGAAAAGTAAAGTGGTTCAACGAGTCCAAGGGGTTCGGCTTCATCACCCCGGATGGCGGCGGCGCTGACCTGTTCGCGCACTACAGCGAGATCGTCGGCAGCGGATTCAAGACGCTGCAGGAGAACCAGGCAGTGGAATTCGTGGTCAAGCAGGGCCCGAAAGGCCCGCAGGCCTCGCAGATCAAGCCGCTGTAAGCGGCAGATCGAATCGCTGAAAAGCCGCGGCTTCGCCCGCGGCTTTTTTTCGCCCTCTCAATACCAGTTGCCGACCGAAATGCCGAGCCCGACCGAGGTCTTGCGGAAGTTGTAGTCGATCAGCGACTCGCCGTAGCCGCTGAAGACCTGGAAGTAACCCTGCAGCTGCCTCGTGAAGGCGAAGCGCCAGTCGAACTGGGCCGAACCCCAGCCCGGATCGCGCTTGAACGTAGTCCGCAGCCTGAGCGTCGTGGAGCTGCCGCCGGACCATTGGTAGAAGCCGAGGAATTCCGCGCGGCCGACGTAATCGACGATGTCCGGATTGTCGTCGTCGTCGCCAGACTCATTGAGGCGCCGCCACACCTTCGCCTGCAGCACGAAACCTTCGCGCTCCAGGCCGATCATCGCGTAGACCCGGTTCCAGCTGCGCGACAGCGGCTCGGCACGGCCGTTGGACTGGTGGGCGAGGCCGAACGACAGCAGGCGCCCACGCAGCCCGAGCACGCTGTAGTCGGTCGGCACGACCCACATCACTTCAGGTTCGAAGTCGGTCTCGCGAAACGGCCGCGACAGCTCGGAATTGAAGACCTGCCAGTAGCTTTGCTGCGTGTACCCCACCCAGATGTCCGAAGGCGTTCCGAACGCCTCCTCGACCAGCTTCATCTTGAAGCTCAGCTGGAACGCCGCCTCGAGGTCGCGGTACGGGATCTCCGTCGGGGTCGCGCCGCGCGTCGGCGACTCGGGCAGCCGGTTGGCGTCGTCGGACCACAGCACCGGCAGGATGTAGTTCGGGCGGTAGTAGGTGAACTTGAAGGTGCCGTACTTGTCCTCGCGCTCGATTTCCCATCGCTGCGACAACAGGGACCGCCCATCGTCGGCGCGACCCGTCGGCGTCAGCGCGCTGCGTGGGTCTTCCCGCGGCAGCGGGGCGGGCTTCGCCGACTCGGTCGCTGCCGGCGGCGCGGGCGGCGGCGCCAGCTCGCGCGCGAGCGCGTCGTAGCAGCGCAGCCGCTCGTTCGCATCCACGACGTCCCGGCAACGGACGAGGTCCGCCGCCGTCTGTGCCTGCGCCGTGCCCACCATTCCGAACAGCGCGGCGGTGAAGACGCGGCGCATCGCCCGGCCCGCCGTCACGTCCCGGTTCCTCCGTAGGCGCGCTGCCGGAACCACTTCGTCGCGATCCACTTCTCGCCGGCCCCCACCGGGCTGCCGCCGTGCAGCGAGCGCGCATCCAGTTCCCCTTGCTCCGTACAGTAGGCGAAGTAGACCGCGTGTCCCTGGCGCGGCAGGACGTCAAGACCGACCTGCGGGAACACGGTCGAACCGCCGGCTTCCACATCGTTGAGGTACATGACCAGCGTAGCGACGCGCTGGCCACCCTGCGCAAGCACCTGCTCGTTGCCGGGCTGGGCGGGATCGAAATAGTCGTAGTGCGGCCGGTACTCGCCGCCGGGCAAGTAATGCAGGATCTGCAGCGGTTCGCCGCGTTCCACCGGCTGCTCCAGCAGCTCCGAGATCCGCCGCTCCAGACGCCGGATCAGCTCGTTCTCGCCGCGGGCAAAGTGCGTACCGGCGCTGGTACGGTGCGGATGGACATCGTACTGGCCCGTGGCCCCGTTCACCACGCTGGAGCGCGCCAGCTTGCCACGCGACAGTTCGATCAGCTCCTCGCACTCCCCCGGAGAGAGCAGATTCGCAAAGAGGATGATGCGAGGCGCCGCCAGCGCGAACAGCATGGCGACCTCGCGATCCGACGTCGCCAGCGCGTTCGGCGTCTGCGCCAGCAACTGGCTGAACGACCCGCCGTCGGCGGCCGCTTCCTGAGGAGCCGTGCCCGAGGGTCCGGCGGGTGCGGGAACCGGAGCCGGAGCCGGAACCGGTGCGGGCACCGGAATCGCCTTGCACGCGGCGTCCAGCGCATCCTCCGCCATCCTCTTCTGATAGCCCGCTGCGAGCAGCGCGCGAAGCATGTCCTCGCGCGACGTCCGGCGACCGATCAGGTCGCGGAACCACGTCCGGAGCTCGGGCTGCAGCTGTTCGAACTTCATCGGCATCTGGGAGGGCAGACCGGCAACAAGTGTAACGAGGCGACGACAGCAGTATTCTTGCTGGATTCACGCAGGAGGTTGCCATGTTGCAGAAAGTAGGACTGCCGTCCCTTGCCGACGGCGCGCTGCTGAAGGCCGAGTCCTTCATCGACGGCGCCTGGACTCCCGCCGAATCCGGCGCCCGCTTCACCGTGACGAATCCGGCGGACGGCCTGAAGCTCGCCGAAGTGGCCAACGCGGGGGCGGCCGAGGCAACCCGCGCGATCGCAGCCGCGCAGCGGGCGATGCCGGCCTGGCGCGCGAAGACCGCCAAGGAACGCGCCGCCATCCTGCGCAAGTGGTTCGAGCTCATCGTCGCGAACCAGGAGGATCTCGCCAAGCTGATGACCGCCGAGCAGGGCAAGCCACTGGCGGAAAGCCGCGGCGAAGTGCTCTACGGCGCCTCGTTCATCGAGTGGTTCGCCGAGGAAGGCAAGCGCGTCTACGGCGACACGATTCCCACCGTGGCGCCGGACAAGCGGCTGCTCGTCCTGAAGGAGCCGATCGGGGTCTCGGCGGCCATCACGCCCTGGAACTTCCCGAACGCGATGATCACGCGCAAGGTCGCACCGGCCCTCGCCGCCGGCTGCACGGTCGTCGTCAAGCCGGCCGAACAGACGCCGCTGTCGGCGCTGGCGCTCGCCGAACTCGCCGCGCGCGCCGGCTTCCCCGCGGGCGTCTTCAACATCGTCACCGCGGACGAACAGAACTCGATCGCGGTCGGCAAGGTGCTGTGCGATTCGCCGGTCGTTCGCAAGCTGTCGTTCACCGGATCCACCGCGGTCGGCCGCATCCTGATGCAGCAGAGCGCCCCGACCCTGAAGAAGCTCTCGCTCGAACTCGGGGGCAACGCGCCCTTCATCGTGTTCGACGACGCCGACCTCGACGCAGCCGTCGAGGGCGCGCTGATGTCGAAGTACCGCAACACCGGCCAGACCTGCGTGTGCACCAACCGGTTCTACGCCCACGCGAAGATCTACGACGCGTTCGTCGAACGGCTGGCGGCCAAGGCCGCCGAACTGAAGGTCGGCTCGGGCTTCGAGGCCGGCGTGCAGCAGGGCCCGCTGATCGACGCGAACGCGCTGGCGAAAGTGGAGGCCCACGTGGCCGATGCGCAGTCCAAGGGCGCGCGCGTGGTCACCGGTGGACAGCGACACTCCCTCGGCGGCACGTTCTTCCAGCCGACGGTGCTCGCCAACGTGACGCGCGACATGCTGGTCGCGCGGGAGGAAACCTTCGGGCCGGTCGCGCCGGTGTTCAAGTTCGCCTCCGAGCAGGAAGCGATCGAGGCCGCGAATTCGACCGAGTTCGGGCTTGCCGCCTATTTCTACTCGCGCGACGTCGGCCGCGTGTTCCGCGCGGCCGAGGCGCTCGAATACGGGATGGTGGGCGTCAACACCGGGATCATCTCGAACGAGGTGGCGCCCTTCGGCGGCGTGAAGCAGTCGGGCGTGGGACGCGAGGGCTCGAAGTACGGCATCGACGAGTACCTGGTCCTGAAGTACGTCTGCATCGGCGGGGTCTGAGCGTCAGTCGTCCAGCAGCGCCTGGCGCACGCTGGCCAGCTCGGTCCTCCGCGCGCTGTCGAGGACCGGATACGACAGCCCCATCTTCTCCAGCGCCTCGACGATGGCGCCGGCGACGACGAGCCTGGTGAACCACTTGTTGTCCGCCGGCACCACGAACCATGGCGACTCCCGCGTCGCCGTGGCCCGTATGGCGTCCTCGTACGCGGCCATGTACTCGTCCCACCGGGCGCGTTCCTTCACATCGCCAGCCGAGAACTTCCAGTTCTTGGCCGGCTCATCGAGCCGTTCGAGGAAGCGCCGCTTCTGCTCATCGCGCGACACGTGCAGGAAGAACTTGATCACCGTGGTCCCGTTGCGGGTCAGGTAATCCTCGAAGTGCGCGATGTCCCGCAGCCGGTCGCGGAAGATCTTCCGGTTGACGCGCTCGGCCGGCAGTTTCTGCGCCTGCAGCAGCTCCTGGTG
>JAOUJD010000153.1 GCA_029883565.1 Burkholderiaceae bacterium | reverse complement strand
CGAGATTTCGGTTTGCTTCCTGTTGAGCTGGGCGTTTCCCGGCCGCTTTGCCACGTCATGCGGGAAATCGAACCGGGCCACGTTATGGCGGGAACCCTGTTGCTGGCGCGGTAGCGGGAAGACGGCTTCCGACCGAAAGCTGAAGCTGCGACCCCGCAACAAGCGGACGCGCTTCCTACGTATCGAAGCAGACTTCAATGCAACGCTGCTTCTGCCCGGTGAGCAACGGTGAGCGGGCTTCGATCAGCGCACCGTCGCCAGTCGTACTAGCCGTGCTTCAGTTTGTCGCGCTGTTCCTGGGTGAGCACCGCATCGATCTGCCTCCGGGCGCGGAGTGACAGGTCGAACATCTGCTGCCGCAGTTCTGACATGTCGCGGTAACTCTTGCTGAGCGGTGCATCATCGCGTTGGTCGGAGTAGTACTGCTCGTTCAACTTCGCTTGCTCGTCCTGCATCTTGCCCATCAGTTCCCAGTGCTTGCGCCGCACGTCGTTCCGGATGCTGGCGATCTTGCCGCGCTGTTCCGCGGTGAGATTCAGATCAGCCCTCGAACCATACCCGTCCATCATGCCGGGCCCCATGCCGTAGCCAGAACCCTGAGCGTAGCCACCCATCATTCCAGGTCCCATGCCGTAGCCACCCATCATTCCGGGTCCCATACCGTAGTCCGGGCCGAGGGTGCCCTGGGGCGGGTTCGCGACAGCACTTGCCGCCACAGCCGTTGCGCCCACCAGAAAGCCGGCGCTCAATGCTTTACGTAGATTCATGCGTTTCATGGCTCGATTCCATTCAGATTCAGTGATCCCAAGTTCTGTTCAGTTACCCCTTCTTGCTGGTTCGATTGACGACCCAGACCACGAGGCCTACCACCACGGCGGTCAGCAGGATCGGCACCCAGATCCCGCCGTATCCACCCATGCCGCCGTATCCACCCATCCAGCCGCTGCCCCACCCGGTGCCATTCATCATGGTCCCGTTCTGTGCGAAACAGACACCGCCGGACAACAGGCCTGTCGTCCCGGCAGTCATCGCAATCAACTTCCTCATGACCGACTCCAAATTTGAATACATGAAACCAGGGAGCACTCCGGCAACCGGCGCGTGACTCGAGGGATTGCACGCGCGTCCAACAATTCCGGTCAGTGCGGGCTGAGCGTCCGGATCGCAGTGCTAGAGCGGTCCGCTGCAGATGAGCGACGACGTCGGAATCCGAACCACTTGAGTAAAGGTACAGCGGGATGACGGTCGCGGTCTGTACGTCACCGAACATGGCGCTGTCGCTTATGGCAGCTGATGGCCGGTTGCTGACCTGCGCGATCGCAGCCAGAATCGCCCATGCAACAACGACGTCGCCTCTGGCCGCCGGTCGCATCGACCGCCGGCACTAGCATCCCCGGTCCAGCAATTCGCGGGTGTGCGCACCTGGCGCGCAGGACGGACTGACCATGGCGCAGTTGCCCAGTGACCACCCCCTTCGACGCGACCTGGCTGACGAAGTCCACGCGCGGCCGCCCGCCGTCGTGCCCTGCCCGGCCGTGGTGTCGATGCTCGCCCTGACGGACACCCCGGCGGAGCCGATCGTCGAGGCCATCCTGGATCTGGCGCGCATCGGTGGCGCCCAGGCGCCCGACACACCACGAGCGGCGCATGCGGTCATCGAGTTGCCCGGGTTGCGCGTCAAGTGGGAGCGTCATGGAGAATTCTCGAGCCTCACGCTGGTCGGGCCGCTGTCAGTCGCAGCGCCCGAGGCCTGGGCCGGTGCTGCCTTTCCGTCCGCTTTCGACCGCTTGCCGGGCGACTGGCTGGCGCTGCTTCCAGGCCGCGTCATCGCAGCAGCCGACATCCTCGTGCTGCCCCATGGCGACGAGCCGCCGCGGCCCGACGCCTTCGCGCAGTACTTCGACTCCAATGCGCTCGCGGGCTCGTCCGTGCTCGACGGCGCCGCCTGGCTCTTCACCGATTTCGTTGTTCGCCCGGACCGTCGCAGCCGCTGGCTGGCGCTTAACGTCCGCATGGGAGGAGCGCAGACGGCCCGCACCGTGCAGCGGGTGATCGACATCGAGGTCTACCGGATGATGGCGCTGCTCGGCTTCCCGCTGGCGCGGTCGGCTTTCGGCGAACTCAACCGCGTCGAGCACGAGCTCGAGACCATCACCGCCGCCACGGCTGCACTGCACGCGGAGGCCGCGACACAGGCTACGCGGGACGAAGAGCGGCGACTGCTGGACGAACTATCGCGCGTCGCCGCCGAAGTCGAGCGGTTGACGGCCACGACCGCATTCCGGTACTCGGCATCGCAGGCGTACTGGGAGATCGTGCAGGCGCGGGTGGCGGAGTTGCGGGAGCAGCGCCTGGGGGACCTGCGCACACTGAGCGGTTTTCTGTCACGGCGGCTTGCCCCGGCGATGAATTCCTGCGCGGCCGCGGCCAAGCGGCAGGAGGCCCTTTCGGCACGCATCGAGCGCGCCGGCAGCCTGCTGCGGACCCGCGTCGACATCGCGCGCGAAGAGCAGAACCAGCAGTTGCTGTCCGCGATGGATCGCCGCAGCAAGCTGCAGCTCCGATTGCAGCAGACCGTCGAGGGCCTTTCGGTGGCCGCGATTGCGTACTACATGGTCGGGCTGGCCGCGTACCTGCTCAAGCCACTGACCACCGTGTGGCCCGGCCTGAAGTACGAGTGGATCACCGCCGCGCTGGTGCCGGTGGTGGCCTTTGCCGTGTGGCGCGGAGTCGCACGGATTCGCCGCCGGGTCCGGATCGAATGAAACCGGCCATCAGGAAAGACGTCGAGCTTCCAGGTCGCCGCCGAATTGCTGAATGGAAACTGCCATGAAACGGGTCCTCGGGCTGCTTGCGCTTGCTGTCCTAGGACTGGTCGCCTACTTGTCCTTCTGGCCGGTTCCGATTCGAGCGGTCTCATGGAAAGCACCTGCTGCTCCCGGCTACACAGGCGCGCACGCAGCCAACGACAGACTCTCCCGCCTGAACCTCATCCCGCTTGGGAGTGAAGCAGGCCCCGAGCACATCGTTCTGGCGCGCGACGGCAAGCTCTACGCGGCCGTTGCCAGCGGCCGGGTGCTCAGGATGAATCCCGACGGCACGGCGCAGGAGGTGTTCGCGGATACCGGGGGGCGAGTGCTTGGGTTCGATTTCGATCGCGCGGGCAACATGATCGCCGCCGATGCGGTCAAGGGCCTGCTCGCCATTGGTCCGGATGGCCGGATCACGGTCCTTGCCGATCAGGTGGCCGGCGATCCCATCCGGTATGCCGACGCTGTCGTCGTTGCGAGCACGGGCAAGGTGTATTTCACCGATGCGTCGGGACGATTTTCGCCTGCGCAGTGGGGCGGCACCTTTGAGGCGGGGGTGCTGGACATCCTGGAACAGGCGGCGACCGGCCGCGTTCTCGAGCACGACCCGGCGAGCAGGACAACGCGCGTCGTGGCCAAGGGCTTGAGCTTTGCGAACGGACTCGCGCTGAGCCGTGACGAACGCACGCTGTTCGTCGCCGAGACCGGTCGATTCCGCGTGTGGACGATCGACGCTGCGGCTTCCGATCTCGACGTGGGCCAGCCCTCGCCCCAAGCCAAGGTGCTGCTGGATAACTTGCCCGGGTACCCCGATAACCTGATGCGGGGTCTGGATGGCCGGATCTGGCTGGGGTTCACGGGGCCGCGCAGTCCCAAGGTCGACGCGATGGCCGACAAGCCCTTCCTGCGCGAAGTGACGCTGCGCCTGCCCCGGGCGCTCTGGCCTTTGCCGAAGAAATACGGACACGTCTTCGCGTTCACAGAAGACGGCAGGGTGGTGGTCGATCTGCAGGATCCGTCGGGAAGTTACCCCGAAACCACGGGTGTCACTGAGACGGCCGATCGGCTCTATGTGCAGAACCTGCATCTGCATTCCATCGGCTGGCTGGCGCGCTGACGCCCAGTAGCGGAAGTTCGACGCGTACGTGAGAATTTGCTGGAAGCGGCCCCGCTTGGGCGCTCCAGGAGAGGTGCAAGTGCGCGTCGATCGATACGCCGATGCCGGCGACTTCCTGGGCGCAGCCGAGTCCTGGCTGTCGGCGGACGAAGTGGCGAACAACGTCATGCTGTCCATCGCGCGGTCTCTCGCCGATGGAACCCGCACGCTGACGGAGCCGCCTTACTTCGCGGCCGTCACCGAAGGCGGCGAGATCGACTGCTGCGCCATCCAGACCCCGCCGCATCGCATCCTTCTCACGCATGGGACTCCTCGCGGATCGGCGGCACTGGCAGCCGATGCCTTCGAGGCACGCGGCCGCGTGCCCGGCGTCATCGGACCGGGGGCTGCGACGGCATCATTTGCGGAGGAATGGCTGCGGCTGGCGGGTGGGCAGGCCCGCGTCAGCATGCGGCAGCGCCTGCACAAGCTCGAGCGAGGGACGGTTATACCGAGTGTCCGGGCCGTCTTCAGGTTCGGGGCGAGCTTGAAGCGCGTCGGCTGCTCGGTCGGGATACTCGCTCGTCTCGCGCCGCGCCGCCGATGCGGGCCGGCGGGTCAAACGCGCTCGCACGCTGTTCAGACCTTTCTAGGCTTCAGTGCTCGATCGCGTTGATGGCCTCGATGACAAGGCGCACCGCCTCCTTCTCGCCCTCGGTGAGGTGGGGGTTCCAGCAGTCCATCAACAAGATCAAGCGCGGCTGGTCCGAACGGTTCCAGGCCTCGTGTTCATAGGTGTCGTCGAAGAGGATCGGTTCGCCCTCGCGCCAGCGGTGCTCGATCCCGCCCACGTTGAGCGCGCAGTCGGGCGGAACGACGAGTGGCAGGTGGAACACGAGTCGGATGTTCGTCACGCCGTAGTGAGGCAGGATCGATGACTGCGGACGGATCAGCGAGAAGCAGATTTCCGGCGCCTGGCGTGCTATCCGGCACAGCTCGATCGACTCGAGCAGCGCGCTGGTGCGCGGGCAGCGCTTGTGGTTGGCGTCGTAGCGGACCCCATGGTTGTAGAAGAAGAACGCGTCCCAGGCTGGGTTCGCTGCCGCGCCGCCGATGGACTGCGGCGCCCTCTGGCCCGGCTTGAGGCCGAGGAAGCTCTCGAAGTCGCGATCCTCCCGCAGCAGCTCTACGGCTTCGTCGCGGATGT
Source organism: Burkholderiaceae bacterium (assembly GCA_029883565.1). GTDB lineage: Bacteria > Pseudomonadota > Gammaproteobacteria > Burkholderiales > Burkholderiaceae_F > JAOUJD01. Next base: position 1,855 of record JAOUJD010000153.1, on the reverse strand, counting down.
CCTGCCACGCGTCACGCAGTGTCGCCGCCCATGGTTGCAGCATCGGGTCGTGATAAGGCCCCGGCGGCAGATCGGGGAACCAGAAGAACTTCGGACGCTGGCGCGCGTCGGGCGGGCGCGCGTCCCATTCACGGAGATAGCCGGTCAGCGCGCGTTCGAAGCGGCGGAGCGAGTCGGCGCCGTGTCGTTCGCGAACTTCAGCGAATGCCGCGAACAGCCGCTCGCGCTTGTCGCGCCGGTAGGCGTCGATGGCGCGGCGCACAGCGGGCTGCCACTGCGGCTCGGTCGTCTCCGGGCTGATCCAGCGACCCTGGGAGTTCGCTTCGGCGAAGAGGCGGTTGCGAGCCCGTAATGCCGCGAGCGTATCGCCCAGCACGTCGCAAACTTCGCCGAGCATCAACCATGCTTCCAGGAAGCGTTGCTGGCGACTCAGCACGGCTTCGAGCGCCGCGCGCGCTGCCGCCGGGTCTCCGCGGACATACTGCAGCCGTGCGACTGCGAAGCCCAGTTCGCCGTCGAAGTCATCCGCCTGCGGGGTGAGCAGCCATTGCAGGGCCCCATCGAGGTCCCCGCGCTGGACCATGTAGTCGGCGACCGCCAACCGTGCGGGAGTGCAGTCGCGGTGCTCGGCGAGCAGGCTGCGCAGCAGCACCTCTGCCTGCAGCACCTCGCCGCGCACTGCATGTTCTTTGGCGCGCGCCCATCGTGGATCGCTCGCCCAAGCTGCCTGCCGGTGGGTCGAGTTCATTCCGTCCGATTGCTCAGTTGCGTGAGTGCTCGCTCGTCGAAGCTCGTGTTGCGCCATGACGAATCCGCTGCATGCGCTTATCGATCGCTTCCTTGACGTCACGCCCGCTCATCTTCTCATGGCCCGCGAGCATCTTGCCAACCGCAGGAGCGACCGATCCCAGTCCGTCCGCACTCAGTCCGGAATCGTCAAAACGTTGCCGCTGAAGGCTATCAGATCGCACGCTTGCGGCTAAGCCAAGATGGCGGCTCGTTAGGCAGCGTGATCTTCGGCGCAGCGTCCGGCGTGCCTTCCGGGTCGGTCCAGTTGGAAACGCGGGAGCGGCGGGCGCGCGCGCCGCGCCTGCCGCACGAGCACGATGAATCGTCCGACGGCGGCACCGTCGCGCTCGATCCGCTCCCGATGCGGGCGGCCGACGAGATCGAAAGCGGCAAGCGACCGACCGATCGCGGCGAAGCGACCGATGCAATGCCGAGGCCGGGAGTTCGATCCGCCTCTTCTCCGCCATCACTTCGGTGTTCCGGAGCGCCAAGTCCGGGGCGGGCGTCAACCAGGCTTGCAGTCGCGCGAGGCATCGCCCCGGCGGTTACGGCGGCGATGCGTTGGTCGCGGCGGCGCCGTGGCGGTGTGCGCCGACCTGGCTTCGCGTAGTCCTTCGCGTCCGTTTGGATCACCGCTCCTCGGGTCGAACGTTAGGCCGAACGACAGCCGACGGGCGCCTCGCCGAGGGCTTTGAAAGTCCGCTGCGGGTCGCGGGCGTCCCTGGAGGGAAGGGCACTTAGCGGCCAGGAGCCGACGGCCGCGACCGTCGTTCAATTGACCAGGTAGCCGCCGTTCAACCTGCCGGTTCTAGGTGACGGGCCGCGGACTATGGCCAGGCAGTGCATCGTCCAGCGGACTGAGGACACCGGTGCCCCGGTTCAGGACATGCGTGTAGATCATCGTCGTATCCACATGGTAGTGGCCGAGCAATTCCTGGATCGTGCGGATGTCCTGCCCATGCTCGAGCAGATGGGTGGCGAACGAGTGGCGCAGCGTGTGGGTCGTGATCTGCTTGGCGATCTGCGCCTGCCGAGCTGCCCGCCTGATCGCGCTGCCGAGCGTTTC
>JAOUJD010000152.1 GCA_029883565.1 Burkholderiaceae bacterium | reverse complement strand
GACTTGAGCCGCATCGGCTGCGAACCGGTGGCGAGCACCACGTGCTTCGCGACCAGTTCCTGCTGCTTGCCGTCCGGCGCAGTGTATTCGACGCGATTTCCCGCGAGCAGCCTGCCGTGGCCCTGCAGCGCGGTGACGCCAGCGCCCTTGAGCAGGCCGGCGATGCCCTGCGTGGACGCCTTGACGATGCCCGCCTTGCGCTTCTGCATCGTCGCGAGGTCGAAAGCGAGACCCGAGGTCGTGATGCCGTGTGCCGCGAACTCGCTGTGCGCACGGTGATAGAGCTCGGACGACTCGAGCAGCGCCTTCGACGGAATGCAGCCCGCATTGAGGCAGGTGCCGCCAAACGCGTACGTGCCGTCGTAGTTCTTCCACTCGTCGATGCAGGCGACCTTGAGCTTGTTCTGCGCTGCGCGGATCGCGCAGGGATAGCCGGCGGGGCCGGCACCGATCACGACGACGTCGAAGGAAGTATCTGACATGGGCACTCCGAACAAGCAAAGGGGTTAGGGGATAGGGGTTAGGGGTTAGTCGAGCCTCCGGAGCGCCGCGCCGCGGCTTCCGGCTAACCCCTAGCCCCTGGTCACTAGCCCCTTTCTTCAGATCTGCAGCATCAGGCGCGCGGGGTCCTCGAGGGACTCCTTCACCGAGACGAGGAACTGCACCGCTTCCTTGCCGTCGATCAGCCGGTGGTCGTAGCTGAGCGCGAGGTACATCATCGGCCGCACGACCACCTGCCCGTCCACCACGACAGGACGCTCCTGGATCTTGTGCATGCCGAGAATCGCGCTCTGCGGCATGTTGAGGATCGGCGTGGACAGCAGCGAGCCGAACACCCCGCCATTGGTGATGGTGAAGGTGCCGCCGGTCAGCTCCTCGAGCGTCAGCTGCCCTTCGCGCGCGCGCGTGGCGTAACCGACGACGGACTTCTCGATTTCGCCGAAACCCAGCTGGTCCGCATTGCGCAGCACCGGCACGATGAGGCCGCGCTCGGTCGAGACCGCCACACCGATGTCGTAGAACTCGTGATAGACGATGTCATTGCCGTCGACCGAGGCGTTGACGACCGGGAAGCGCTTGAGCGCCTCGACGCACGCCTTGACGAAGAACGACATGAAGCCGAGGCGAGCGCCGTGTTCTTTCTCGAACTTGTCCTTGTAGCGGGCGCGCAGCTCGTTGACGGCCTTGAGATCGACTTCGTTGAACGTCGTGAGCATTGCCGCCGTCGACTGCGCCTGTATCAGGCGTTCAGCGATGCGGGCACGCAGGCGCGTCATCGGCACGCGGCGCTCGCCCCGGCTTCCCACCTCTCCCGCTGCAGCGGGAGAGGGGGCGCGCAGCGCGGGTGAGGGCGGCTGGGCAGGCTTCTCGGCCAGGTGCGAGAGTACGTCACCCTTGGTGATGCGGCCATCGCGACCCGAGCCCGCGATCTCGGAAGGCGTGAGCTTGTGTTCGTCGACGAGGCGGCGCACGGACGGCGCGAGTTTCTCGGAGCTCGAGCCCTCACCCGCGCTGCGCGCCCCCTCACCCGCGCTGCGCGCCCCCTCACCCGCGCTGCGCGCCCCCTCACCCGCACTTCGTGCGACCTCTCCCGCTGAAGCGGGAGAGGTGCGAGAGGCCTCACCCGCGCTGCGCGCCCCCTCACCCGCACTTCGTGCGACCTCTCCCGCCGCAGCGGGAGAGGTAACTGCGCCCTCTTCGATCACCGCGAGCACCTGCCCGCCCGTGACGGTCGCACCATTCACGGCTTTCAACTCGCGCAGAACGCCCGACGCCGGCGCCGGCACCTCGAGCACGACCTTGTCCGTCTCGAGATCGACGAGGTTCTCGTCGCGGTTGACGGCGTCGCCCGGCTGCTTGCGCCATGCGACGAGCGTGGCATCGGCCACCGACTCGGGCAGCTGCGGGACGCGGACTTCGATCATCGTGCTCATGTCTTCTTCCTGGTGCTGCCCGCAGCCTTCAACCGTGTGGTCGAACGCGCCGACTGTTCTTGCGTGGAGGCCTTGATCGCCGCGGCGACGAGGCCGTGCTGCTCCGCCGAGTGCATCTGCGGGATGCCGGTGGCGGGCGCGGCCGCGGGACGCCGGCCGGAATACAGCAACTCCTGTTTGCCGTTGAGCGGTTCCTGCAGGCGGTGGCGGATCTGGTACCAGGCGCCCTGGTTCTGCGGTTCTTCCTGGCACCACACGACTTCGCGCGCGTTCGGGTAGTGCTTGAGCGCCGCGGCGTAGTCCTCAGCCGGGAATGGATAGAGCTGCTCGATGCGCACGATCGCGACGTTGCGGGCCTCGTCGGCGCGACGCGCCTCGAGCAGGTCGAAGTACACCTTGCCCGAGCAGAACACGACACGCGTGACGTCGCCCGGCTCGAGATCGTCAACTTCGTTCACGACGCAGCGGAACACGCCCTTAGTCAATTCGTCGAACGACGACACCGACAGCTTGTGGCGCAGCAGGCTCTTCGGCGTCATGACGATCAACGGCTTGCGGAAGCCGCGGATCATCTGCCGGCGCAGCATGTGGAACATCTGCGCGGGCGTCGAGGGCACGCACACCTGCATGTTGTTCTCGGCGCACAATTGCAGGAAGCGCTCGAGGCGCGCCGACGAATGTTCCGGCCCCTGGCCTTCATAGCCATGCGGCAGGAACAGCGTGAGCCCGCAGAACCGGCCCCACTTGGCCTCGCCCGACGAAATGAACTGGTCGATGATCACCTGCGCGCCATTCGCGAAGTCGCCAAACTGGCCTTCCCAGATCACCAGGCAGTTGGGGTCGGTAATCGAGTAGCCGTACTCGAAGCCGAGCACTGCCTCCTCCGACAGCAGCGAATCCGTCACGCGGAAGCGTGGCTGTCCGGGCTTCAGGTGCTTGAGCGGGATGTGCGTCGCGCCCGTGTTCTGGTCGTGACCGACCGCGTGGCGATGAAAGAAGGTGCCGCGGCCACTGTCCTGGCCGGTGAGACGAATCTCGAATCCTTCTTCCAGCAGGCTGGCATAGGCCAGCGTCTCGGCGAAGCCCCAGTCGACCATCACCTGGCCGGCCGCCATCTTGCGGCGGTCGTCGATGATCTTCTGCACCTGGCGATGCAGCGTGAACCCGGTGGGGAACGTCGTGACTTTCCCGGCGAGGTCGCGCAGCAGCGCAGGCTTGACGCCCGTGCGCACTTCCTCGTCCCAGTCGACGTCGTGGTACTTGGTCCAGTCGACCGTGTACTTGTTGCCGATCATGCCGAGCACGTTCTTGGTCTGCGGCCGGCCTTCGTCGAGGCCGCGCCGGTATTCGTCCACCATGGCTTCGGCTTCGCCGGGCTGGAGCACTCCAGCGGCGAGCAGCTTGTCGGCATAGACCTGGCGCGTCGTCGGCTTGGCGCGGATCGTCGCGTACATGACGGGCTGCGTCGCGGCGGGTTCGTCGGCTTCGTTGTGACCCAGCCGGCGGTAGCAGACGAGGTCGATGACCACGTCCTTGTGGAACTTGCGCCGGTAGTCGAGCGCGAACCGTGCGGCGAACACGACCGCTTCCGGATCGTCACCGTTCACGTGCAGGATCGGCGCCTCGATCATCTTGGCGACGTCGCTGCAATAGAGCGTCGAACGGGTGTCGCGCGGATCGTGCGTCGTGAAACCCACCTGGTTGTTGATGATGACGTGCACCGTGCCGCCCGTGTAGAACGCGCGCGCCTGCGACATCTGCAGGGTTTCCTGGATCACGCCCTGGCCGGCGAACGCCGAGTCGCCATGCAGCAGCACCGGCAGCACCTTGTCGCCGCGTTCGTCGCCGCGACGTTCCTGCCGCGCGCGCACCGAGCCTTCGACCACCGGATTGACCACTTCGAGATGCGACGGATTGAACGCGAGCGCGACGTGCACGTTGCCGGCCGGCGTCTTCACGTCGCATGAGAAGCCCTTGTGGTACTTGACGTCGCCCGAGCCCTGGAGCTTCTTGAGGTCGTACTTGCCTTCGAACTCCGAGAACAGCGCCTCGGGTGACTTGCCGAGCACATTGACCAGCACGTTGAGGCGGCCGCGATGGGCCATGCCGAAGACGATGTCCTCGATGCCCTGCGAGCCGCCGGTCTGGATCGCGTCCTCGAGCAGCGGGATCAGGCTGTCGCCGCCTTCGAGCGAGAAGCGCTTCTGCGCCGGGAACTTGGTGGCGAGGTAGCGCTCGAGTCCTTCGGCCATCGTCAGGTGACGCAGGATTTCCTTGCGCGATTCGTTCGAGAACGCCTGGTGCATGCGCCCGACCTGGAACCGCTCCTGCAGCCAGAGGCGCTCCGTTTCGTCGGACACGTGGGCGAATTCGGCGCCGATCGTCCCGCAGTAGATCTGCCTGAGCTGCGCGATGATCTCGCGCAGCTTGAGCCGTGGCTTGATGGCCTCATGCCGGCTGCCCGTCAGGAACTCCGTGTCGAGGTCGGCTTCGGTCAGGCCGAGGTAATCGAGGCCCAGCACCTTGGGCACGGGGCGCACGGTGAGCCCCAACGGATCGATGTTGGCGATGAGGTGGCCGCGGTTCGCATAGATCTGGATCAGGCGCGAGACGGCGCCCTGCTTCGCTGCGGCCGAATCACCGACGGGTGGCGCGCCGGCCGGGCCGCCTGCGGCTTGCCCCATCGACTGTGCGACCGGGGCGTACCGCGGTGCCTTGGCCCGGCGCGCCAGTTCTTCGATCAGGGGCCCGTGCGGAACGTCCTGGCCCGTGGGGCCGAGGCTTGCAAAATAGTCACGCCAGTGCGCATCCACGGCGTCCGGCTGTGCCAGGTAGCGCTCGTACATCGCCTCGACATAGGCGTCGTTTCCGGCCGCCAGCGGGGTGGCCGTCAGCATCGGTTTGGGTTCCGTCATCGCATCCCGCCAGGATCCAGGCCAGCGGCCGGATCCGGACATTCTGTTCCATGGAAAAGGCCGGTTAGTTTATCGAAATCGCCGCCCTGCCGGCAGTAAACCGGAACCGGCGCCGGAACGAACCTCTAGGATAGAGTCGGCCAAGGGCCTGGCACGGTGCGCACGCATCGACTCTGCCCCATTCGCCCTCCCACGGACCCCGCATGGACGTTTGGCACAAAGTCATACCGATCCTCGCCTTCGGCCTGCTGGCAGCGGCGCTTTCGCTGCCGGGTAGCCCGCTGCTCACGGCGACATGCGCGCTGATGCTGGTCGCCGCGGTCGTTTCCGCCGTGCATCACGCCGAAGTCGTCGCGCACCGTGTCGGCGAGCCGTACGGCACCCTGGTGCTCGCGCTGGCGATCACGGCGATCGAAGTCGCGCTGATCGTGTCCTTGATGTTCGCCGCCGGTCCGGCCAAGGCGGCGCTGGCCCGCGACACCATCTACGCCACGGTGATGATCATCAGCAGCGGCGTGATCGGCATCTGCCTGCTGCTCGGCGGACTGCGTCACCGCGAACAACGGTTCCGCGCCGAAGGCGCGGGCGCGGCCCTCTCCGCCCTGGCGGCGCTCTCGACTCTGGTGCTGATCCTGCCCGAGTTCACCACCAGCGCGCCGGGCGCAAGCTACTCCACCACCCAGCTGATCTTCGTCGCGATCAGTTCGCTGCTGGTCTGGTGCGCGTTCGTCTTCTTCCAGACGGTGCGCCACCGCGACTATTTTCTGCCCGCCAACGACGCCTCGAACCAGGCAGTGCACGCCGATCCGCCATCGAACGCACAGAGCTGGATGAGCTTCGTCCTGCTGCTGATGGCGCTCGTGGCGGTCGTGGGCCTGGCCCAGACATTGTCACCGGCGATAGAGGCGGCGGTCGCAAGCGCGGGCGCCCCGGCCGCGGTGGTGGGCATCATCATCGCCATGGTCGTGCTGCTGCCGGAAGGCGTGTCCGCGATCCGCGCGGCGCTCGCCAACCGTCTGCAGACCAGCATGAACCTTGCGTTCGGTTCCGCGCTCGCGAGCATCGGACTGACCATCCCCGCCGTGGTGGTTGTCGCGATCGTGCTCGACCTGCCACTGGTACTGGGTCTCGAGGCCAAGAACATGATCCTGCTGGTGCTGAGCCTGTTCGTGTGCGCCATCGGCCTTGGTAACGGCCGTGCCAACATGATGCAGGGCGCCGTACAGGTGGTGATCTTCGCGGCATTCCTCTTCCTGTCCATGGTGCCCTGACTGGCCACGGCCTAACGCGTTAGACTCGCGCCGGGCAACAGGGATACCGGCGAGGAATGGTGGAACAGCGCATGGCGCAGGATTCAGCGACGCGACCAACCGCGTTCCTGAGTTATTCCCATGCGGACCAGACTCGCGTGCGGCAACTCGCCGATGCGCTCGAGTCGGCCGGTGTCACAGTCTGGTGGGACACGCTGATCGAAGGTGGCGCCGAATTCGCCAAGTCGGTCGAGGTCGCCCTCGCCCGCTGCGACGCCGTGATCGTCGCCTGGTCGCAGGTCTCGATCAGTTCGAACTGGGTGCTGGATGAAGCCAGTCAAGGCCGCGACCAGCGCAAGCTGGTACCCGTCTCGCTCGACGGAACGATGCCGCCACTCGGGTTTCGTCAGTTCCTCACTGTTGATCTCAGCGACTGGCAAGGCGAGGCCTCATCCCCGCGTATAGCTGCGATCGTCCGCGGCATCGACTCCGTGCTGGGACGCGCGCCCGCGCAGCCGCCTTCGCACGGCATGCTCCATTCTCCCGCGGCCCGCCCATCCGGGAACCGCTTCAGTCGTCGCACGCTGCTGCTCGCCGGCGCGGGCGCGGTGGCGGCAGGCGCCGCCGGCCTGTCGGCCTGGCGCGCCATCCGCGGCAGCAGCACGCCGGATCCCGCCGCGGGTAACAGCGTCGCGGTGCTGCCGTTCAAGAACTTGAGCGGCGACAGGAGCCAGGACTACTTCTCGGACGGCCTGTCGGAGGAGTTGCGCTCGACGCTCGCGCGCAACCTCAAGCTGCGGGTCATGGCGCAAGCATCCGCATCGAAGTTCCGCGATCGCGCGGACGACGCCGTCACCATCGCCGCGAAGCTCGGGGTTGCCTA
>JAOUJD010000151.1 GCA_029883565.1 Burkholderiaceae bacterium | reverse complement strand
GCGCGCCGGACATGGCGTTCGCGCGGATGAACAACTGGAGCTTCTGGCTGCTCCCTCCTGCCGCGATCCTGCTCGTCACCTCGCTGTTCGTGCCCGGCGGCGCCGCGGCGGCGGGCTGGACGCTGTACCCGCCGCTGACGATCCAGGCGGGGATGGGCATGGACCTCACGATCTTCGCGGTCCACATCCTGGGCGCCTCGTCGATCATGGGCTCGATCAACATCATCACGACCATCCTCAATCTGCGCGCGCCGGGGATGACGCTGATGAAGATGCCGCTCTTCTGCTGGACATGGCTGATCACGGCCTACCTGCTGATCGCGGTGATGCCGGTGCTCGCGGGCGCCGTGACCATGCTGCTGACGGACCGCCATTTCGGCACCAGCTTCTTCAACGCTGCCGGCGGCGGCGATCCGGTGCTGTTCCAGCACGTGTTCTGGTTCTTCGGGCACCCCGAGGTGTACATCATCATCCTGCCGGCGTTCGGCATCATCTCGACGATCATCCCGGCTTTCTCGCGCAAGCCGCTGTTCGGCTACGCGTCGATGGTGTACGCGACGGCCGGGATCGCGATCCTGTCGTTCATCGTCTGGGCGCACCACATGTTCACCACGGGGCTGCCGACGGCCGGACTGCTGTTCTTCATGTACGCAACAATGCTCATCGCGGTCCCCACGGGCGTGAAGGTGTTCAACTGGCTGGCCACGATGTGGCGCGGGTCGATGACCTTCGAGACGCCGATGCTCTTCGCGATCGGCTTCCTGTTCCTGTTCACGCTGGGCGGCTTCACCGGCCTCGTCTGCGCGATCACGCCGGTCGACATCCAGATCCAGGACACCTACTACATCGTCGCCCACTTCCATTACGTGATGGTGGCGGGCAGCCTGTTCGCGTTCTTCGGCGGCGCCTACTACTGGATTCCGAAGTGGTCCGGCACGATGTACAGCGAGAAGCTCGGCCAGGTCCACTTCTGGTCGTCGATGATCTCGTTCAACATCACGTTCTTCCCGATGCACTTCCTGGGGCTGGCCGGAATGCCGCGCCGGATTCCCGACTACGCGCAGCAGTTCGCCGACTGGAACATGATCGCCTCGTTCGGCGCCTTCTGGTTCGGCGCCTCGCAGCTGTTGTTCCTCTACGCGATGGTGCAGTGCGCCCGCGGCAAGGGCGAGAAGGCGCCGGCCAAGCCGTGGGACGGCGCGGACACGCTGGAGTGGACGCTGCCGTCGCCGGCGCCGTACCACACGTTCGAGACCCCGCCGACGGTCAAGTGACCGCCGATCCGGAACCGGCGACGCGCGCCGCCATGTCCGCCAGCCCCACGCCCGAGACGCCCGAGACCGTCCGCCTTCGGGCGTCGAATCGCCGGATGGCGTTCACGCTCGTGTCGATCGCGGCCGTGTTCTTCTTCGGCATCATCGCCACCAAGTTCATGGGCGGGCCGGCGACCGGCATCGGCGTCGTGGGCTCCGCGGTGCTGCTCTACCTCGTCGTGGCCATCGGGCGCAATCTGCGCGACAAACGATGAACGCAGCGCAGCAACACGACAACCGGCAGCTGCTGGCGAAGCTCTCCGTCATCGTCATCGCGATGTTCGGCTTCGGCTACGCGCTCGTGCCGTTCTACGAGAAGATCTGCCAGGTCACCGGCCTGCGCAACATCGCGCAACCCGACACGGTGCGGAACACGCAGATCGATGCGACGCGCGACGTGCGCATCGAATTCGACTCCAACATCCGCAAGCTCCCATGGCAATTCCGGGCGCTCACGCCGGTGATCGACGTGCATCCCGGCGAGCTGCGGCAGGTGATGTTCGAGATCGTCAACTCGACCGACCGGCCGCTGACCGGCCAGGCCGTCCCGAGCTACGGACCGCCGCACGCGGCGCAGTACTTTCGCAAGATCGATTGCTTCTGTTTTTCCCAGCAGACGCTGCAACCCGGGGAGCGACGGCAGATGCCGGTCGTATTCATCGTCGACTCGGCGCTGCCGGCGGATGTCGCGACGATCACCCTGTCGTATACGTTTTTCGAGGTCGAGGGCGCAGGCAAGTCCTGATCAACGCGGCGGGCGCGCTCGTTTCGCCCCTGCCGGTCCAACTAGAGGTTTTCCGCGATGAGCGCAGCACAGACAACCGCCGCCAAGCCTTATTACTTCGTCCCGCAGCCCTCGTACTGGCCGCTCGTCGGGTCGGTCGCGCTTCTCCTGCTGGGGATGGGCGCGGCGCTCTGGATGAACAGCGTCACAGCCGGAGCGTGGATGGTGGCGGCCGGCTTCGCCGTCCTGGTCGTGATGCTCTTCGGCTGGTTCGGCACCGTCATCGGCGAATCCGAGGCACGCCTGTACAACCGGAAGGTGGACGCATCGTTCCGCTGGAGCATGAGCTGGTTCATCTTCTCCGAGGTGATGTTCTTCGCCGCGTTCTTCGGCGCGCTGTTCTACATCCGCAACCTCGCGGTGCCCGACCTCGGCAGCCTCACGTCGAAGATGCTCTGGCCCGATTACACCGCCGGCTGGCCGACGGTGGGCCCGTACATCAAGGAGCAGTTCACGCCGATGGGGGCGATCGGGATCCCGCTGCTCAACACGATCATCCTGCTTTCATCCGGCTTCACGCTGACGGTCGCGCACCACGCGCTCAAGGCCGGCCATCGCGGCGCGCTCAAATTCTGGCTGTTCGCGACGATCGCGCTGGGGTTTACGTTCATCGGCTTCCAGGCGTATGAGTACATCCACGCGTACAGCGCGCTCAACCTCAAGCTGACGACCGGCGTCTACGGCTCGACGTTCTTCATGCTGACGGGGTTCCACGGCGCGCACGTGACCATCGGCGCCATCATGCTGTCGGTGATGCTGGCGCGAGCGATGAAGGGCCATTTCGACAACGAGCACCACTTCGCGTTCGAGGCGGCGGCTTGGTACTGGCATTTCGTCGACGTCGTCTGGCTGCTCCTGTTCGTGCTGGTGTACTGGCTCTGAGGGGGCGTCGCCCCGCAGCGACGCAATGACCGCGCGGGCAATCCGCGCGGCCGTGGACAGACCCGGGGATGCCCTCAGCGCAGGCCGGTCGGGGCGATCCAGCCGAGCTTGTAGGAGGCGACCAGAAACACAACGAGCGCCGCGGACAACGCCACGCGGATTCCCAGGGCCCTGACCATGCGCGTGCCCTGGCCGCGGTCGTGATAGAGATAATAGAGCGCCGAGAACAGGCTCGCGATGACCGCCACGAGGCCCGCGATGATGATGATCTTCACGCCGCTCCCCTGTCCACCGGTCGAGTGTAGAGGATGCGGGCGCCGATGCCAAACCCGCTGAGCGCCGCCGGTGATGGCGGTCCGGAAGTGCATCCGGCCGCTGCGCCCGCGCGTCGATTCCGCCCGCGCCCCCTGCCCACGCTCGCGGCGATCCTGGCGGTGGCCATATGCGTGGCCGCCGGCAACTGGCAGCGTGACCGGATGCACGCGAAGGAAGCGCTGGGCGCGCAGTTCGAAGCGGCGGCCAGGGTGGCGCCGGTCGCGCTCGCCAGGCTGCCCGCCGCCGCCGACTGGCCGTCGCTGCGCTACCGCCCCGTCGTCGCGACCGGCGAGTACCTGGCGGACCGGCAGATCTTCATCGACAACAAGGTGGCGGCCGGCCGCGCGGGCTTTCACGTCGTGACGCCGCTCGCGCTCCCCGATGGCCGTGTCGTGCTGGTGAATCGCGGCTGGATCGCGCAGAAATCCTCCCGGGCGGTGTTGCCGGATGCACCGCCGCCCTCTGGCGTCGTGAACGTGCGGGGACGCATCGCGATCCCGGCCGCGGGGTACCTGGAGCTCGAGCCGGAGACGACGAGCGGTTCGGTTTGGCAGAATCTGGATCCCGCGCGATTTGCCGCGGCGACGGGCCTCGCCGCGATGCCGGTGGTTATCGAGGCAACCGCCGCACCCATGCCCGACGACGGGCTTCTGCGCGATTGGCCGGCGCCGGATTTCGGCGTCGAAACGCACCGGATCTACATGGTGCAGTGGTACGCATTCGCGCTGCTCGCGGCCGCGCTTTGGTTCTGGTTCCATCGACCACGAGCCGCCAGGGAGGGGCATGACTGAGGACACGACGCCGGTAGGGCCGAGCACGCGCGCGCGGGGCGGCAAGCGTACGCTGCTGCTGATCGCCGCGGTCACGCTCGCGCCCGTCATCGCATCCTATTCTGCGTACTACCTGTTCCCCCGGTCGCCCGAGGCGAACTACGGTACGCTGCTTCCGACTGCGCCGATCGAGGGGATCGAGGGAACGCGACCGGACGGCACACGGTTTCGCCTCGAAGACCTGCGCGGACGCTGGGTGCTGCTCGCGCACGGGCGCGGCGCGTGCGACGCTTCCTGCGAGCGCAGGCTCTATGCGACACGGCAGGCGCGCACGATGCAGGGCAGGGAGCAGGAGCGTGTCGTCCGGGCCTGGCTCGTCGCGGGTGACGCGGAGCTCCCGGCCGCGCTGCTTGCGCAACAACCGGGACTCATCGTCGTCCACGTTCAGCAGGCCGTGGCGGCCAGATTCCCCGGGGGTGCGGACGCGCTTTACCTGATCGACCCGCTCGGCAACCTCGTGCTGCGCTACCCCGACGATCCGGACATCAAGGGCCTCGCCAAGGACCTGACAAGGCTGCTCAAGGCGTCGCGCATCGGGTGAGCTGAACGACCCCCACGCTCACGGTGTGCGGCGGAGCCGCATCCCGCTGCGCGGGGCCAGCCTTCGGCTGTCCGGCGGGTCTTCGGCCTGGCGTTCGCTGCCCCCCGACGGGGTGCCCAGTGCCCTTCGGGGGGCAGCGCGGGCACCGGGGGACGCGATCCCCGCGGTCGATGGTAAAATCGCCGGCCCCGGGATGCGGCTCCGGTACCCTGCGGCCGCTGATCACGCCAGACTCTGCGCTTGACGACATTCGCCCTTGCCGAGAACCGGCTGAAACACCTTTTCGCGCTGACGAAGCCGCGGGTCGTGTCGCTGATCGTCTTCTGCGCCGTCATCGGCATGTTCCTCGCGACACCGGGATTGCCGCCGGCGGGCGTCGTATTCTTCGCCACGATCGGCATCGCGCTCGTGGCCGGTGCGGCTGCGGCATTCAATTGCCTGGTCGAGCAGAAGGTCGACGCGCTGATGGCGCGCACGCGGCGGCGGCCGCTGCCCAGCGGCGAGCTGACGTCGCTGCCGACGCTCGTCTTCGCCGGCATCATCGGCGGAGTCGGGCTCGTGCTGCTGCACACCTACGTCAACGCGTTGACGATGTGGCTGACGCTCGCGACCTTCGTCGGCTACGCCGTCGTCTACACGGTGCTGCTGAAGCCCGCCACGCCGCAGAACATCGTGATCGGCGGCGCGTCGGGCGCGATGCCGCCGGTGCTGGGCTGGGCCGCCGTGACCGGCGAGGTCGGGCCGGAAGCGCTGATCCTGTTCCTGATCATCTTCATCTGGACGCCGCCGCACTTCTGGTCGCTCGCCCTCTACCGCGTCAGGGACTACGCGAAGGCGGGACTGCCGATGCTGCCGGTGACTCACGGCCAGCGCTACACGCAGCTGCAGATCGTGCTCTATACCTGCGTGCTCGTCGCGGTGACGCTGCTTCCATACGCAATCCGCATGAGCGGCGAGCTCTACCTGGTCGCGGCCCTCGCACTCGGCGGTGTGTTCCTGCTCTACGCCGTGCAGCTCTACCGCGACTACAGCGACCTCCTCGCGCGGGCGACGTTCAAGTACTCGATCTTCTATCTCGCGGCGCTGTTCTCGGCGCTGCTGATCGATCACTACTGGCGCTGATGCGCAGGCTGGCCAAAGTCGCGACCCTTCTGGTCGCGCTGACGCTGGCGCTCGCCGGCTGCGGCCCGGACGGACCGCAGTTCAAGGGTTCCGACATCACCGGGACGACGTTCGGTCGCGATTTTGCACTTGCCGACCACTCCGGCAAGTCGCGCACACTGGCGGATTTTCGCGGCAAGATCGTCGTGATGTTCTTCGGCTACACGCAGTGCCCCGACGTCTGCCCGACGACGCTTTCCACGCTGGCCGAAGCACTGCGGCGTCTGGGTCCGGAGGATGCAGCGCGGGTGCAGGTGCTGTTCGTCACGATCGATCCGGAGCGTGATTCGGCGGAGCTTCTGTCGCACTACGTGACCGCCTTCAACCCGACGTTCCTCGGTCTTCGGGGTGATGCCGATGCGACCGCCCGGACGGCAAAGGAATTCAAGATCCTCTATCAGAAGCAGCCGGGCAGGACGCCCGAGACCTATACGATGGATCACTCGGCCGGGTCGTTTGTTTTCGATTCCGCGGGCCGCCTGCGCCTGTACGTCGGCCATGGGCAGGATGCGGAATTCTTCGCGCACGACCTCCGCGAATTGCTGCATGGCCGGTAGCGCCGGAGACGTCTGCCGTTGCCCGGCAGGCGATGCGCCGGCGGCCAGCCGGGGCTCGTGATCGTGCCTACTGCTTTCTTTCGATCAGCTCGATCTTGTAGCCGTCCGGATCCTGGACGAACGCGATGACGCTCGTGCCGCCTTTCACCGGGCCCGCCTCGCGCGTCACGGCGCCGCCGAAGCTCGGCGCGGCGGCGCGCACCGTGGCGCAGGTCGCCGCCGCGTCGGACACCTCGATGGCGAGGTGACCGAACCCGGTGCCGAGGTCGTACGCGCCCACGCCGTAGTTGTATGTGAGCTCGAGCACTGCGCCCTGCGCTTCGTCGCCGTAGCCGACGAAGGCCAGCGTGTACTTCTGCTCGGGCCGGTCGGTCGTGCGCAGGAGCTGCATGCCGAGCACGCGGGTGTAGAAATCGACCGCGCGCTTGAGATCGCCCACGCGCAGCATCGTGTGCAGCATTCGCATTCTTCAGTCCTCCGTTGTCCGACTCAGCGCCCGCCCGGCCGCCCGAAGGGCGCTGAGCGCCCCCGCGGGGGGCAGCGAACGCAGTGAGCGCGGGGGTCGTTCATCCTAGAACTCGGCGAGCTCGAAGTCTTCCTTGCGCGCGCCGCATTCGGGACAGGTCCAGTTCGGCGGCACGTCTTCCCATCTCGTTCCCGGCGGGATGCCTTCGTCGGGGGCG
>JAOUJD010000150.1 GCA_029883565.1 Burkholderiaceae bacterium | reverse complement strand
TACCGGCACTTCCTCAACATCACGCGCGTCGTGCATCCGCTGCCGTCGGGTCTCGCGCGCGAGCCGACCGACGCGGAATTCTTCGCTGGCTACCGCGCGAAGCACGGGCTGTAGCCGGACTTTCCGCATGGCGACGCTGCGGGAGGTCATCGATCGGCACGCCGCGGCGCAGCCCGGGGCCCCTTTCCTGTTCGCGCCCGAGCCGGGCACCGAGCTGACTTACGCGGGTCTGCGCGCGACCGCGCTCGCGCTCGGCGAGGAGCTCGCCGGGCGCGGCATCGAGCCGGGCGAGGTCGTGTCGTACATGCTGCCCAACGGCATGGCCGCAGCCGGCGTCTTCCTCGGCGCCATGTACGGCGGATACGTCGTTTCTCCGGTCAGCCTTCTCGCGCAGGATGCGCTGATCGAGCACACGCTCGCGCATTCGGCAACGCGGATCGTGTTTGCCGCGCCGGAGTTCGTGCCGCGGCTGCGGACGATCGTCGCGCGGATCGGCAGTCGCGCGATCGTGCGGCCGGCCTCGCCCGACGATCTCGAATTGCGCCCCGCCTCCGGCAGCGGATCCGGCCGCGCCCCCGACGCGGCGACCCCCGCGATGCTGATGTACACGTCGGGGACCACCGGCGCGCCCAAGGGCGCCTTGCTGTCCCACGGCAATCTCGTTCACGCCGGCCGGTCCGTCGTCGCCGCGCACGAATTCGCGCCGTCCGACCGCGTGCTCTCGTCGCTGCCGCTCTACCACGTCAACGGACAGTGCATCGGCACCATCTCGCCTCTGGTGGCTGGCGGCAGCATCGTCATGCCGCACCGCTTCAGCGCCTCGCAATGGTGGGCGCTGGTCGAGCGTTACCGACCGACGTGGCTCAACGTCGTCCCGACGATCATCGCCTATCTTCTCAACGGTCCCGATCTGACCGGAGCGCAGGCCGAGGCCTGCCGCCGGATCCGCTTCGCGCGCTCGGCGTCGGCGCCGCTGCCGCCCGAGCACCACCGCGCGTTCGAGGCGCGCTTCGGCATTTCGGTGCTGGAGGCCATGGGGCTCACCGAGTGCGCGTCGGTCGCGTTCGCCAATCCGCTCGATCCGGGCGCGCGCAAGGTTGGCTCGCCGGGTCGGCCCCTGGGCCTGGAGGCGCGCGTTGTGGCGCCGAACGGCGCCGAGCTCGGGGTCGGCGAGCGCGGCGAGATCGAATTGCGCGGCGCCAATGTGATGGTGGGCTATCACCGGGATCCCGAAGCGACGGCGCGAACGCTGCGTGCGGGAGGCTGGCTCGCGACCGGCGACCTCGGCTTTCGCGATGCCGACGGCTTCTACTTCATCACCGGCCGCCTGAAGGAGCTGATCATCAAGGGCGGCGAGAACATCGCGCCGCGCGAGATCGACGAGGCGCTGCTCCAGCACCCTGCCGTGCTGGAAGCCGCGGCCGTCGGTGTTCCGGATCGCGAATACGGCCAGGAAATCCTCGCCTGCGTCGTGCTGAAGCCGGGCGCCGCGTGCTCGGAGACGGATCTGCGCGCCCATTGCCTCGCCACGCTCGGCCGGTACAAGACGCCGAAGGCGTTCCGCTTCCTCGCGGAGTTGCCGAAAGGACCGTCGGGCAAAGTGCAGCGGCTCAGGCTGGCGACGGACGCGGGCGGCGCCGACGCGGCGAACGTCGGCGGCAGTCCGGGGGGAACGACGGTCGGTAGTTGATACGCGGCCGCTGCCCCGGTACATTTCGGGCAGGGAACCGGGTCGTGGCCGTCGTCGACGGTTGCCCCGGCCAGACGACCCGGAAGAGGTCGCGTGCCCAACGAAGGAGGAGATCGCGATGATGATTGTCAACGCACGTCGTGCCGCGGTCCGGGCATTGGGCGGGGCCTGTTTCGCCGTCGCGCTCGCGGCGCCCGGTCTGGCCGCGGCGCAGGAAGCGTACCCCACGCGCCCGATCGAGTTCATCGTGCCCTGGGGCCCGGGCGGCGGCGCCGATCAGGTGGCGCGCAAGGCCGGCGCCATCCTGGAGCCGATGCTCAAGGTGTCGTTCCCGGTCGTCAATGTCGCCGGCGCTTCCGGTCAGACGGGGCTCGCCAAGATGCTGGCCGCGGCAAACGACGGCTACACGATTTCGATCATGACCGGCGATACCTTCGGCACCCAGGCCGCCGGCAAGCCCAGCTGGAAGTTCTCTGAAATCACCCCGGTGGCGATCATGATCAAGCAGCCGTCGGCGTTCTTCGTGCCGATGGCGAGCCCCCTCAAGACCTGGGCCGACGTGATTGCCGAGTCGAAGAAGCGCCCGCTGAAGGTCGCGGTCACGGGCTTCGGCACGCCGGACGACATCACGGTGAACTATTTCGGCAAGAAAGGAGTGGCCCTGCAATCGGTGCCCTTTGCCAAGCCGGGCGAGCGCTACACCGCGATCCTCGGCGGTCATGCCGACCTGCTGTACGAGCAACTGGGCGACGTGAAGACCTTCCTTGAGAGCAAGCAGATGCGCCCGATCGTCATCTTCGACACCGAGCGCTTCCCGCTCTTCCCCGATGTGCAGACCTGCGTCGAGGTGGGAAGCCCCGTGATCATCAACCAGTTCCGGATGGTGATCGTGAAGGCGGGCACCGATCCGAACAAGGTCAGGGTCCTGGCGGACGCGCTGGCCAAGGTCGCGGCGAGCGACGACTACAAGGCGTACCTGAAGGACCAGTACGCGGACCCGAAGAGCTACCTGCCGGCGGCGGACGCGCAGGGTTTCCTCGCGAACGAACTCGACAACATGAAGAAGTTCGCCAAGGAAGCGGGCATGACGCAGTAGCGGCATCCCGCGACGCGCGTCGCGGCCGGGCCGATCCGGCCCCGGCCGCGCGCACCGCGCCACATTCCGGCCAACTCGCCGCAGTCGCGGCGTCCCATCTCCGAGGAAGCCCCCGATGGTCTCGCGCCGCAAGGCCGCCCGCATCGCGCCCTACGTGGTCGTGCTCGGGATCGCCGGGTTTCTGTACCGCAGCGCCAGCCAGATCGACTACTTCGCGCCCGCCGGGCGCATCGGCCCCGATTTCTGGCCGAAGATGGTGCTGGTCCTGATGATCGCCGCCTGTGTCTACGAGATCGTCAGGATCGGCCTGTTCTCGAAGGACGATTCGGCGAGCGGCGTTCTGCAGACCCTGTCCGCATCGCCGCCCACCGACCAGAGCCAGCCGCCACCGCGGGTGGAGCAGCCGAGCTACCCGCTTCGGCTCGTCCTCGGCATCGCGCTCACCGTGCTCTACGCGGCAGTCGTGCCGATCACCGGGTTCTTCCTGACCACGGTGGGCTATCTGGTCGCGTTCATGGCGCTCGGGCGCTACCCAAGGATGGTCCTGGCGGTCGGCGTGAGCTTCGCCGGCACGCTGCTGCTGCTCTATTTCTTCATGAAGGTGGCGTACATCTCGCTGCCCATCGGCCACGCGCCGTTCTCCGCGGTCAGCCTCTATCTCATGCAGGTCATGGGGGTCAGGTAGCGCCGCGATGGACGTGATCCAGCACCTCGCGACGGGCTTCGTGCACGTCTTCCAGCTGCCCAACCTGCTGTCGCTCCTCGTCGGTCTGGTGCTCGGCCTGCTGGTCGCGGTGCTCCCCGGCCTCACGCTGGTGATGGGCGTCGTGCTGGCGCTGCCGTTCACCTACCACATGCAGATCACGCCGGCGATCATCCTGCTGACGGCGATGTACGTGTCCGGGACCTACGCCGGAGCGTGGACGTCGATCCTTTTCCGGGTGCCGGGCGAGCCGATGGACGTGCCGCTGCTGTGGGACGGCTACACGATGGCGCGCAAGGGCGGCGCGGCCGCGGCGCTGGGCTGGACACTGGTGGCGGCGCTGTTCGGCGGGCTGCTTGCCGCGACGGTGATGGTGGCCCTTGCGCAGCCCATCGCCAGGATCGCGCTGACGTTCTCGACGCCCGAGTACTTCGGCATCATCTTCTTCGGGCTGGTGAGCGTCGGGTCGCTGGGCGGCGGCTCCATCACCAACGCCTTCATCAGCCTGTTCTTCGGCCTGCTGATCTCCACCGTCGGCGTCGACGACATCTACGGGGCCGAGCGCTTCGTGTTCGGCGTGCCGCTGTTCAAGGACGGCATCGACTACCTGGTGGTGATGGTTGGCGCGTACGGGCTGGGCGAGGTGTTCTCGCGGATGGAGAAGGGCTTCGCCTCGGCGGCGGTGGAGAGAACCGGCGACGTCAGGACCCGGCTGCCGACGTGGCGGGAGGTCGTCGCCGTTAGGATGACGTTCCTTCGCGGGTCGATCATCGGCATCGTCGTCGGCCTCGTCCCGGGCGCCGGAGCCACCATCGCGTCATTCGTTTCCTACGGCACCGAGTTGCAGTACGGCCGGCGCAGGAACGAGCTCGGCACCGGCATCCCCGAGGGGATCGTCGCGCCGCAGACCGCCGCCACCTCGTCGGTGGGCGGGGCGCTGATCCCGCTGGTGACCATGGGGGTCCCGGGCAGCGGCGCCACCGCCATCATCCTCGGCGCGTTTCTCCTGCACGGTCTGCAGCCCGGGCCGCAGGTCTTCACGACTTCGCCCGAGATCATCTACGCGATGTTCGCCTCGCTGTTCGTGGGGATCATCGGCATGTGCGTGATCGGCTACTTCGCCGCCAAGCTGATGGTCAGGGTACTGGACCTGCCGGAGGCGATCGTCTCCGCCTACGTGGTGACGTGCTGCTTTCTGGGTGCCTACGCGTCCCGCAGCAACGTGACCGACCTCTGGCTGCTGGCGGGCTTCGGCATCGTCGGCTACCTGTTCGAGCGGTTGCGCTTTCCCATCACGCCGCTGGTGCTGGGCGTGATTCTGGGGCCAATCGCCGAGACCAGCTTCATGACGACGATGGTCAGCTTCAACAACGACTGGACCGTGTTCTTCACGCGACCGGTCAGCGGCACCCTGATGGTGATGGCGTGCGCAGCGCTGGTCTCCCCGCTGGTGCGGCACCGGTTGCAGCAGCGCCAGGCGCGGCGCACGCGGCCGACGCAGGGCGCGTCGTGAACAGGGTCGAGCGCGTCGCGCTTCACCGGCTTGCGGTGCCGTTGACGGCGCCCTACAAGTTGTCGTTCGGCCCGGTGACGCGGTTCGACACCATCCTCGTCGAGGCGCAGGACGGCGACGGCCGGATCGGGTTGGGGGAAGCGACGCTGCTCACCGGTTACACCGACGAGACGATCGACGGCGCCTGGGAGTCGATGCAGCGGCTGGCCGCCGGCATGCCCGGCCTCCCGCCGGAGCGCTGCGTCGAGCACCTCGCCGGAGTGGTCGAGACGGCGCCGTTCGCGGCGACCGGCCTGACGACGGCGATGGAGATGCTGCGGTCGAGTCCCTGGCTGCGGGTCGACGAACCCACGCGCGTGCCGCTGCTCGGGCTGGTCAATGGCAGCGAGCCGGAGGAGCTGGAGACGGAGGTGGGGCGACTGCTGGATCAGGGTTTTCTCACGCTGAAGGTGAAGGTGGGCTTCGACGCCGATCAGGATGCTCGCAGGGTCAGGCTGATCCAGCGGATCGTCGCCGGCCGCTGCCGGTTGCGCCTCGACGCCAACCAGGGCTATGACCGCGAACGGGGCTGCGCCTTCGCGGCAGCGCTCGACCCCGGGGGCATCGAGCTGTTCGAGCAACCCTGCGCCGCCGGCGACTGGGACGGCGCCCAGGCGGTGGCCGCGGTGTCGGCGGTCCCGATGATGCTGGACGAATCCATCTACGGCATGGCGGACATCGAGCGCGCGGCAAGGCTCGGGGCGGCGCGCTTCATCAAGCTCAAGCTGATGAAGATGGGCAGCCTCGAGTCTCTGGCGAAGGGCATCCGGCGCATCCGCGAGCTGGGCATGGAGCCCGTGCTCGGCAACGGCGTCGCGTGCGAGATCGGCTGCTGGATGGAGGCCTGCGTCGCGCGCACGCTGATCACCAACGCCGGCGAGATGAACGGTTTCCTCAAGCCGGCAGCGCGGCTGCTCGCCGAGCCGCTCTCCTTCGCGGACGGCGCGATGGCGCTCGCCGCGGGCTACGCGCCGCGCCTCGATCCGCGGGCGGTGGCGGCGTGCGCCGTGGCCAGCGCCGCGTTTCACTGACTGCGCGCGGGAGCCGCTCATGTCCGGTCAGACCCTGGTCACCGGTGTCATCGGTTCCGACACCCACATCGTCGGCAACCGCATCCTGTCGATGGCGCTGGAAAAGGCCGGGTACAAGGTCGTCGCGCTGGGAGCGCTCACCCCGGCGGCGGAGTTCGTCAAGGCGGCCGTGGAGACCGCCGCCGACGCCATCCTGGTGTCATCGCTGTATGGCCAGGGGGAGCTCGACTGCCGCGGCTTTCGCGATCTGTGCATCGAGGCGGGGCTCGAGCACATCCTGATCTACGTCGGGGGCAATCTGGTCGTGGGCAAGCAGACCTGGGAGGAGGTGGAGCGGCGCTTCGTCGCGATGGGCTTCGACCGGGCTTTTCCGCCCGGCACCCGGACCGACGACGTGATCCGCATCCTGGCGCAGGACTTCGCTTTGCGCGAACGGGGTTCGTCGACGCCACGGTAACGCGTCGGCAACGACCATGAAAGCCGCCCTGCTCATCGACTTCGGCAGCACCTACACCAAGCTGCGTGCGGTCGACGTGGAGCGAGCGACGATCCTCGGCGCGGGACAGGGGCCCTCGACGGTCGGCACCGACATCACCATCGGCATGCGCGCGGCGCTCGCCGATCTGGAGCGTCACATAGGCGTCCTGCCGGAGTTCGCCTACCGCCTTGCCTGTTCCAGCGCCGCCGGCGGCTTGCGCATGGTCACGGTCGGCCTGGTGCGTGAATTGACCGCGGAGGCGGCGCGGCAGGCGGCGCTGGGCGCCGGGGCGCGGCTGGTAGGGACCTTCGCGTACCGCCTGACCGCGGCGGACGTGAATCGGATCGAGCAGCTCGCACCGGACATCCTGCTGCTGGCCGGGGGCACCGACGGGGGCAACAGCGAGGTCATCCTGCACAATGCCGACGCGCTCGGCCGAGCCCGGCTTGCGTGCCCCATCGTGCTGGCGGGCAACCGCAGCGCGATGGATCAGTGCCGGGAACAGCTTGCCGGCAGGGCTGTGATCGTCACCGAGAACGTCA
>JAOUJD010000149.1 GCA_029883565.1 Burkholderiaceae bacterium | reverse complement strand
ACGGTCGAGCTGCTGCAACGGGTCGGGCTCGACGGCTTCGACGCGATCGTCACGGGTGACGACACCGTCGAGAAGAAACCCCATCCCGCGCCGATGCTGCACGCCTGCCGGCTGCTGCATGTGCGGCCCGACGAAGCGGCGATGGTCGGGGATTCGGAAAACGACGTCCTGTCGGCGCGTGCGGCGGGCTGCCGGGTCATCGTCGTGGAAACCGGCTACAACGAGGGCCGGCCGGTCAGCGAACTCGATGCCGATGCTATAGTCCCCGCGCTGCTCGACGCCGCACGGCTGATCGAACCGCTGCACGCTTCATCACAGGTGGACGAGACGACTCGCGATGAGTCCCGCTGACGAGAACTTGGCACGCACCGCCCGCCCGGCCCCCGGGCGATGGCGGCGGAACATCATCGCTGACGCCTCCTGGCGTCGCTGATCGCCCGGCCGTGCCTGCACGGCGCTGCTCGTCGACCCCTGCGCCGCGCGCTCGCGCGGCGCTCCTGATCAAAGTGGTGAACCGTGACTGAACTCGAATTCAAGGCGCTGGCCGTACAGGGCTACACCCGCATCCCGCTGATCGCGGAGAGCTTCGCGGACCTCGAAACGCCGCTGTCGCTGTACCTGAAGCTCGCGAACGAGCCCAACACCTTCCTGCTCGAATCCGTGGTGGGCGGCGAGCGGTTCGGGCGCTATTCCTTCATCGGACTGCCGGCGCGCACGGCGATCCGTTCGTTCATCCGCGACGACGGCCCCGTCACGGAAGTGGTCCAGAACGGCAAGGTCGTCGAGACGATCGAGGGCGATCCGCTGGCGGCGGTCGAACGCTTCGAGGCCCGGTTCAGGGTGGCGCAGCGGCCCGGCCTGCCGCGTTTCGCCGGCGGCCTCGCCGGGTATTTCGGCTACGACGCGGTCCGCGTCATCGAGAAGAAGCTGGCGCGGCCGAAGCACGACGACCTGGGCGTCCCCGACATCCTGCTGCTGCTCGCCGAGGAGGTCGCCGTCATCGACAACCTGGCTGGCCGCATCTACCTGATCGTCCATGCGGATCCGAGGACGCCGGAGGCCTACGCGCGCGCGCGCCAGCGCCTGCGCGAGCTGAAGGCGCGGCTGGCCCGCCCCATCGAACCGCCGCACTCGCGCGCGAGCGTCCGGCGCGAGGAATACCGGGAGTTCCCGAAGGAGCAGTACCTGGCGGCGGTGGCGCGCGCCAAGGAGTACATCGCCGCCGGCGACGTGATGCAGGTGCAGATCGGGCAGCGCATCCGCAAGCCTTACGCGGACTCGCCGCTCAGCCTGTACCGGGCGCTGCGAACGCTCAACCCTTCGCCCTACATGTATTTCTACAACTTCGGCGACTTCCACCTGGTCGGGGCGTCGCCGGAGATCCTCGTCAGGAGCGAGGACCGCCAGGGCAAGCGCATGGTCGCGATCCGTCCGATCGCCGGCACGCGGCCGCGCGGCGCCACACCGGAACAGGACGCGATCCTCGCGGCGGAGCTCGCGGCCGACCCGAAGGAGCGCGCCGAGCACCTGATGCTGATCGACCTTGCGCGCAACGACATCGGGCGCATCGCCAGGACCGGCACCGTGAAGGTCACCGAGCAGTACGTGGTCGAGAAGTACTCGCACGTCCAGCACCTGGTGAGCCACGTCGAAGGCGAGCTCGAGCCTGGAATGACCAACCTCGACGTGCTGCGCGCGACCTTCCCAGCGGGCACGCTGTCCGGCGCCCCGAAAGTGCGGGCGATGGAAATCATCGACGAGCTGGAACCCGTCAAGCGCGGCGTCTATGGCGGCGCCGCCGGCTACCTCAGCTTCGCGGGCGACATGGACCTGGCAATCGTCATCCGGACCGCAATCATCAAGGACAACGTGCTCTACGCGCAGGCGGCCGCCGGCATCGTCGCCGACTCGGTGGCCGAAAGCGAATGGAAGGAGACGGAAGTGAAGGCGCGGGCCGTGCTGCGCGCGGCGGAGCAGGTCGAAGACGGCTTCGACGCCGAGTAGGGGGAGCGTCATGCTGCTGATGATCGACAACTACGACAGCTTCACCTACAACCTCGTGCAGTATTTCGGCGAGCTTGGCGAAGACGTCCGGGTGGCGCGCAACGACGAGATCACCCTCGAGGAGATCGCCGCGCTCGCGCCGGACCGCATCTGCATTTCTCCCGGGCCGTGCTCACCGACCGAGGCCGGCATCTCCATCCCGGTGCTCGAGCGTTTCTCGGGCAAGGTGCCGATCCTCGGCGTCTGCCTCGGGCACCAGGCCATCGGCCAGGCCTTCGGCGGTCGGGTGATCCGGGCGCAAGCGCTGATGCACGGCAAGACCGGCCTGATCCACCACACCGGCGTCGGCGTGTTCGCCGGCCTGCCGGACCCGTTCACCGCGGCGCGCTACCACTCCCTGGCCGTCGAGCGCTCATCCCTGCCCGCCTGCCTCGAGATCACCGCATGGACCGACGATGGCGAGATCATGGGGCTGCGCCACAAGACGCTGCCGGTTGAAGGCGTGCAGTTCCATCCGGAGTCGATCGCGACCGAGCACGGTCACGACCTGCTGAAGAACTTCCTGTTGCAGAAACGCTGAGCCGAACCATGCCGATCACACCTTCCGAAGCCCTGGTCCGCTGCATCGAGCATCGCGAGATCTTCCAGGACGAAATGCTGTCGCTGTGGCGGCGGCTGATGAGCGGCGATCTCACGCAGGTGCAGATCGCCGCGCTGCTGATGGGCCTGCGGGTCAAGAAGGAAACCATCGGCGAGATCGCCGCGGCTGCGCAGATCATGCGGGAGTTCTCGACCAAGGTCGAGATCGGCGATCGCTCCAACCTGGTCGACCTGTGCGGCACCGGCGGCGACGGCGCCGGCACCTTCAACATCTCGACCGCCGCGATGTTCGTCGTCGCGGCCGCGGGCGCGCGGGTGGCCAAGCACGGCGGCCGCAGCGTGTCGTCGGGATCCGGCAGCGCGGACGTGCTGGAGGCGCTCGGCGCGAACATCAGCCTGTCGCCACCGGCCGTCGCGCGCTGCATCGAGGACACCGGGATCGGCTTCATGTTCGCGCCGTCGCATCACGCGGCGATGAAGCACGCGGCGCCGGTGCGCAAGGAGCTTGGTGTCCGCACGATCTTCAACATCCTGGGGCCGCTCACCAATCCGGCTGGCGCACCCAACCAGGTGATGGGGGTGTTCCACCCCGACCTCGTCGGCATCCAGGTGCGCGTGCTGAAGCAACTCGGCTCCAATCACGTCCTCGTCGTCCATGGCAAGGACGGCATGGACGAGGTCTCGCTCGGGGCCGCGACGCTCGTCGGCGAACTGAAGAACGGCGAGGTCCGCGAATACGAGATCCATCCGGAGGATTTCGGCCTTGCGATGGTCTCCAACCGCGGCCTGCGGGTCGGCAGCGCGCCGGAGTCGAAGGCGATGGTGCTGGAAGCCCTGGACAACGCGGAAGGGACGCCGCGCGAAATAGTCGCCTTCAACGCGGGCGTGGCGCTGTACGCGGCCAACGTCGCCGACTCGATCGGCGACGGCATCGCCCGGGCGCGTTCGGCGCTCGCCAGCGGAGCCGCGAAGCGAAAGCTGACCGAGTTCGTCGACGCCACCCGCAAGCTGGCCGCCTGACGATCGGGGCCGGACCCCGGTTTCACGACATCGACATGAGCGACATCCTCGATCGCATCCTCGCCACGAAGCGCGCCGAAGTGCGGCAGGCCGCGGCGGCCCGGCCATTGGCCGAGATCCGCCGGGCGGCGGAGGGGCGCGGCGACCTGCGGGACTTTTCGGGAGCGATCCGCCGCAAGCTGGCGCTCGGCCAGTCCGCCGTGATCGCTGAAGTGAAGAAGGCGAGTCCGTCGAAGGGCGTGTTGCGCGCCGACTTCGACCCGGCTGCGATCGCGGCGAGCTATGCCGCGAACGGCGCCGCTTGCCTGTCGGTGCTGACCGACCGCCAATATTTCCAGGGGGCGCCTGAGTACCTCGGGCAGGCGCGTGCGGCGAGCGGCCTGCCGGTGCTGCGCAAGGACTTCATGGTCGACCCCTACCAGGTGTTCGAGGCACGGGCACTCGGTGCCGACGCGATCCTGCTGATCGTGGCGGCGCTCGATGATGCGGGGCTGCGCGAACTGGAGGCGCTCGCCGCATCGCTCGGGATGGCGACGCTGGTCGAAGTGCACGATCGCGCCGAACTGGAACGGGCGTTGCACTTGGCGACGCCGCTCCTGGGCATCAACAACCGCAACCTGCGGACGTTCGAAACGACGCTCGAAACGACGCTGGCGCTGCTGCCTGCGATTCCCGACGATCGCATCGTCGTGACGGAGAGCGGCATACTTGCGCCACCCGACGTGGCCCGGATGCGGGCTGCCGGCGTGAATGCCTTCCTGGTCGGCGAGGCCTTCATGCGCGCCGCCGACCCCGGCGCCGAACTCGCACGACTGTTTTCGTGATCGATCCCGCGACGGTGGCAACGGGCTGGCGCCCGTCGCTCGAGGCCTTTCTTGCCTCCGATGATGGCCGGCGTCTGGCACAGTTCCTCGACGAGCGCCGCAGCGCCGGAGCGGCCGTGTACCCGCCGCAGCCGCTGCGCGCGCTGACGCTGACGCCGTTCGAGCGCGTGCGCGTCGTGATCCTCGGGCAGGACCCTTACCACGGGGCCGGCCAGGCGCACGGACTCGCGTTTTCCGTGCCGTCCGGAACCCCGCTGCCGCCCAGCCTGCGCAATATCTTCGCGGAGCTGCAGCGCGATCTCGGATGCCCGCCGGGGCGGGATGGCTCGCTGGAGCACTGGGCGGGCCAGGGCGTGCTGCTGATCAACGCGGTGTTCACCGTGGAAGACTCCAGGCCCGGGGCACACGCCGGATGCGGATGGGAAACGCTGACAGCGGGGCTGTTGCGCACCCTTGCCGAAGACGCTCGACCGAAGGTCTTCATGCTGTGGGGTGCGCAGGCGCAGGCGCGACGGGCTGGTCTAGGGCCGCCACATCTCGTGCTCACGGCCAACCATCCGTCACCGCTGTCGGCACGCCGAGGCCCGGCGCCGTTTCTCGGCTGCGGTCACTTCTCGCAGGCCAATGCGTTTCTGCGGGAGCACGGCCGCGGCGTGATCGAATGGTGCCGACCTGGAGGCGCCGACGTTCGCCCGGTGCCCCTGCCGTCCCGGCTAGGTTCCGAGCCAGCCTGACTTCAGCTTCTGGGCGGTGCGGCTCGCTCCGGGCATGGCCGCCAGTTCGTACTTCAACGGCGGCTGCGTCGCCAGGCGGATATCGAAGCGCATCAGTTCGTCGCGCCGGAACGCGAGACACTCGACGACGTCGCCCACGGCATAGCGGGCAAGCAGGGAGTCGAGGTTGGTGCGCGTCACGCGCACGCCGCCGAGAGCGACCAGTTCGTCGTGGGCTGACAGCCCGGACCGTTGCGCCGGCGATCCGTCGAACACATGCGCCAGCTTGCACTCGCCGCCGGAGCCCGTCGTCTTCACTCCCATCAGGGCGAAGCGCGGGCTCTCCAGTTCCGGCCGGCTGGCGCACTGGATCCCGAACGGCGCCAGCAGCGCAGCGAATTCCGGGTCGCGCGTGCCCTCGGTCCAGTCACGGATCCGGCGCGATAGCGAAAGGCCGCTGACCTGTTCCGCCACATCGACGATCTCGTCCTCTTGCACGCCGCCGTAGCTCCCGCCGCCGTCGCGCGCACGTTTCCACAGCGCGCGCATCACGTCGTCCAGCGAGGTCCGGCCCTTCGTCTCGGCGCGCAGCGTCAGGTCGAGCGCCAGTCCGACCAGCGCGCCTTTCTGGTAATAGCTGACGACGCTGTT
The DNA here is from genome assembly GCA_029883565.1 of Burkholderiaceae bacterium. Taxonomy (GTDB): domain Bacteria; phylum Pseudomonadota; class Gammaproteobacteria; order Burkholderiales; family Burkholderiaceae_F; genus JAOUJD01. The sequence continues at coordinate 1,317 of JAOUJD010000149.1, read as the reverse complement.
GGGCGCGTTCTCGTCCTGCCGGTAATACTTGATCCACGCATCGAATGAGCTGTCGGCGATGCTCTGCTTCAGGCGTCCGGTGCGCTGCATGACGGTGGTGAGCGTCTTGGCAAGGGTCCCGAGGTACTGCTGTTCGCTCAGCAGGCCGGCGCGCACCAGCATCAGGTCGTCGTAGTACGACGTGAATCCCTCGAAGGCCCACAGCAGTCGCGTGTAGTTCTCCTGCGTCAGGTCGTAGGGCACGAAGGCGGCCGGTTTGATGCGCTTGACGTTCCAGGAGTGAAAGTACTCGTGGCTCGCAAGGCCGAGGAAGTTGCGGTACCCCTCGGTCGTGTCCTTCATGCCTTCGAACGGCAGGTCATCGCGCTTGCACAGGAGCGCCGTCGAGTTCCGGTGTTCGAGGCCGCCGTAGCCTTCCCCGACCGCCATCGTCAGGAACGTGTAGCGGCTGAACGGCGCCTTCCTCGAGCGGGGTTCGAACAGCCGGATCTGCTTCTCGCACACGCGCGCCAGGTCGGCCGTCAGGCGCTGCATGTCGAGCTTGGGCACGCGCCCGGTCAGCGCGATCTCGTGCGGCACGCCAAGGACGTCGAACCGCGCCAGCTCGAACGTTCCCACCTCTACCGGGCAGTCGACCAGTTCGTCGTAGTCGGCCGCCCTGTAGGTACCGAACCCGTGCCGGCGCGTACCGCGCGCGGGAGTGAGCCCGGTTGCCACCTTCCAGTCCGTGTACCGGCTGCCGGCCGGTGGAAGGATGTCCACGCTGCAGGGATCGTGCTCGAGGCCGATGGGCAGGAGGAAGACCGACGTGCCGTTGAAGAAGCCGCGTGATTCGTCGAGGTGGGCGGCCCGCACCGACAGGTCCCAGGCATATACCTCGTACGCGAGTTCGATCGGTCCCCGTGCCGGTGCGGCGCGCCAGGTGTGCTTGTCGAGCTTTTCCAGCGCGAGCCTGCGGCCTCCCGCGAGCGCGGTGATGCGCACGATGTGCCGCGCGAACTCCCGGATCATGTAGCTGCCCGGGACCCAGGCAGGCAGCATGAAGAGCTGGCCTGCCGGATCTGGTCGATCGACACGGCAGGTGACGTGGAACAGGTGCGCAGCCGGGTCGGCCGGGCGGATCGCGTAATGGGTCGGCATGGTCACCACTCAGGTTGGCGCGAGTGTAGCGACGGGCCTGATTGCCAGCCTCCTGGCTCCGTAACCGGGTACGCGCCGAAAGGGCGCGCATCGGACCGATCGCACGGGAGGCGCTCATGAACCACGCGGCGCACGGAACGGCTCGCTACCAACACCTGCATGGCGGAATGTCCGGCC
>JAOUJD010000148.1 GCA_029883565.1 Burkholderiaceae bacterium | reverse complement strand
CTTTCCCCTGCCCGTTCCTCGCCCCCCCCCCCAGTCCGCGACTCGGCGCCTGGTCCGCGGCTGTTTCGGTTCAGCTCGTGCGACCGGCCGCCAATGGTCGTGCGAGGCGAAGTTCGCCCTCTGCAGCCTCGTCCGCCTTGGGGGCTTCGCCGAAGTAGATGGTCCGGTGCGGGAACGGAATCTCGATGCCCTCACCGTCGAAGCGGGCCTTGATGCGGCGGAGAAACTCCCGCCGGATCGCCCACTGCTCGAGCGGCAGCACCTTCATCCGGCAGCGGAGCATGACCGCCGAGTCCGCCAGGCTGTCGACGCCCGCGACCTCGAGATCCTCGATGATTCGCGGCTCGAGGGCCGGATCCGCGCGCATTTCGCGCCCGACGTCCTTCAGCAGGCCGATGGCCCGATCGACGTTTTCCTTGTACGCGATGCCGATGTCCATCAGGGCAAAGGCAAATCCCGTCGACATGTTCGTGACGGTGGTCACCAGGCCGTTGGCGATGTAGTGCACGTTGCCGTCGTAGCCGCGCAGCCGGGTACGGCGCAGCGAGATCGCCTCGACGACCCCGGACTTGCCCGCGATCTCAACCACATCGCCGACCCGGATCTGGTTCTCCAGCAGCAGGAAGAAGCCGTTGAAGTAGTCCTTGATCAGGCTCTGGGCGCCGAAGCCAACGGCAACCCCCACCACGCCGGCGGCGCCGAGGATCGGCGCGATCGAGATTCCGAGCTCGTTGAGCACCATCATCACTGCCGCCAGCGAAATCACGATGGACATGGAATAGCGCAGCGCACGCAGCAGCGTCTCGATCCAGCGCGCATCCTCCGGTCCGTCCGCGCGCGCCAGGAAGACCGCCCGCAGCCGGCGGATGAGGCGGGACAGCACGAACCTCAGCACCCATGCCACCCCGAGCACGAGCAGGATGCGCAGCCCCGTCTTCAGTTCGGGCAGCCATGAGTAAAGCGTGTCGACGTTCCATCCTTCCATCGTGTCGGGTCCTTTCGTGGTCAAGTCACCGGCCGCGACGCGCGCGTGACCGGAAGCCATGGCGTGGTGCAGCCGCCAGTGGTCGCTGCGATCGCCGCGCCGGGCGGCGCGCCGAGCAATGAAGCGCTGCGCCCGTTCAGTTGCCGTGAAGCGGGTGGACGGACAAGCGCCTTCCGGCGCGGCCGGGCCTGAGGCACGGTGACGCCCTCGCAGCGCCGTGCGTCAACCGCGCGCCCGTTCCGCGGCGTGCTCCGCGAGCAGGTGAGCCAGCAGGACTTCGATGCTGGCCTGCCCGTCGACAAAGAAGCGCGCGGAGCTGTCGTCCGTCGGATCGATCCGCACGGTCGTCCAGTGACGCGGCGCGCGCGCGAAGACGATCTCGTCCGTGTCGTCGTCGCCGACGAACATGACGTTGTCCACGCCCTCGTGCTGCGCCAGGGCCTGCAGCGCCTCGTACTTGGTAATCGCGCCCGGCGGCAGCAGGTTCACGACCATCTTGCCGTCGATCACGGTCGGCTGCGGAGTCAGCACGCGAGCCGTCTCGCGCAGGAAACTGCCGGCCGCCTCCGGATCAGGCGCCGCGCGGTAATGCAGCGACAGCGACTGGCCCTTGTCCTCCAGGCGCACGCCCTGCGCCTGCGGCCCGACCAGGCTCAGCACCAGGCTGGACCGCCATGTGCTGCAGGTGTCCGCCAGGCGGCCCGTGTCCGGTTTGCCGGGCAATCCCTCGTTGCCGTGGTTACCCACGAGGTAGGCGACTTCGCACGGCAACCGCTCGATCAGGTCCCGCTGCGCCCGGCCCGACACCACGGCCACGGGCACGAGGCGCGCCAGTTGCGCCAGTGGCTGCGTCACCCGGTCGTTCGCCCGTGCATGGTCGGGATTCGCGACGATCGGCGCCAGCGTGCCATCGAAGTCGAAGGCGTAAAGCGTGCTTCCCTGCGCGAGCCGCCGCAGTTCCGCGCGCCCGTCACTTGAGAACAATGGCGTCACGCGACACTCCCTGACTTTCGCCGATGCGCGCGCTGATCCGCTCGCGCTGCCGCACGCGGGCTGCCTCGAGCAGCATCCGTCCCGCCCAGCGATACACGTTGAACTCGCGCACCAGGCGGCGCAGGCTGACCATGCGTTCGCGCTGCTCCTCGGCCGGCATGCCCAGCGCGCGGTTCAGCGCCTCGGCCACCTCCTCGATGTGGTACGGATTGACGATCAGCGCTTCGTGCAGTTCGCGTGCCGCGCCTGCGAACTGGCTCAGGATCAGCACGCCACGGTCGTCTTCGCGCGCTGCGATGTACTCCTTGGCGACCAGGTTCATGCCGTCGTGCAGGCTGGTCACGACGCACACGTCCGCCGCCCGGTAGTGTTCGTTGACCGACACGCTGCTGTGATGCTCGATCAGCAGCCTCACCGGCTCGTAGCCGGCCTCGCCGAAGCGCGCGTTGATCCTTGCGGCCGCCGCACGGACCTGCGCCTCGAAGCGCTGATATTCCTCCAGCGACGAGCGGCTCGGGGCCGCGATCTGGATGAACGTGAAGCGGCCGATCCATTGCGGGTACAGCTCGAACAGGCGCTCGACCGCGAGCAACCTCTCGACGATGCCCTTCGTGTAGTCGAGCCGGTCGACCCCGAGACCCACCAGGTGGTTCTCAGGAAGGCCGAAGCGCGCAACCACCGAGGCGCGGCACTCCTCCACCGGCCTGCCCGTTGTCCCCTCCGGCCAGGCGATGGAGATGGGAAAGCTCTCGACGCGCGTCAGCCGTCCGCCGAACGAAACCGTCGAGTCGTCGTACTCGATGCGGGCTTCCAGGAAGCGGTCGACGGCTTCCAGGAAGTTGTGCCCGTGATAGCGCGTGTGAAAGCCGAGGATGGTGCTGCCGAGCAGTCCCTCGAGGATCTCCGCGCGCCACGGGCAGATGCCGAACGATTCGGGGTTGGGCCAGGGGATATGCCAGAACGTGATGATGGTCGCGCGCGGCAGCCGCTCGCGCACCATGCGGGGAAGCAGCGCGAAGTGGTAGTCCTGGATCAGGACCACCGGATCGTCCGTCTTCGCTTCCTGCGCCACTGCATCCGCGAAGCGCTCGTTCACGCGCCGGTACTGCCGCCAGTCCTCGTCCCGGAAGACCGGGCGCACGTGGGCGATGTGGCACAGCGGCCACAGTCCCTCGTTGGCGAAGCCGTAGTAGTAGCCGCGCTCCTCGGCCTTGGTGAGCCAGATCCGGCGCAGCGTGTAGCTCTGCTCGCCGGGCGGAACGCGCAACCGGCCGCGCGAATCGACCACGTCGCGGTCGGCGGACCCGCTGCCATGCGCGATCCACGTGCCGGAGCAGGCACGCATGACCGGTTCGACTGCGGTCACGAGTCCGCTTGCAGGGCGCTGCACCTCGATGCCGCCCGCCGCCTTCACGTGGATGTACGGCTCGCGGTTGGACACGAGCAGGATCTCGTCGCCGCGCAATTGATCGTGCAGCAGGCGACGCAGCGCCTCCGGCGTCCAGTTCACCGCCACGCCGGCATCGGCGGAGCGGCGCTCCCGTTCCATGTCCCGCAGCAGGCTTCGAAGGTCGCCGACGAGCGGCTGCAATTCCGGCCGCGGGTGGGAGAACGGCCGAATCACGCCTTCGCCCTTCAGCATCGCTCGGACACCGGCGACCCAGCCGCGCCAGCTCATGTGCGCCACGAGCATCGCGATCAGCGCCAGCAGCATCCCGAGGACGGCAAACAGGACGATCACGTAGCGCCGCGTGTCCTGGCTGCGACGTTCGATGAAGCTCATATCGTGGACCAGCAGCAACGTCCCCGCGTTTACGCCGTCGCGTTTCAGCGCCAGCGTCGCCAGGTGCACGGGCCCGCGGGGCAGAGGCAGCATCTGCGACTCCCCCTCCCGCAGTTGCTGTGCGGAGCGGCAGTTCAGTTCGGGCGGCGTCAGTCGCGTCTTGCGCAGCATTTGCCCGTCGGGCGAGCACACGGCGAGGGCGAGCAGGCGCTCGTCGCCGGCGACGCGCTCGAGCTGGGCGTCGAGCCTCGTCCAAGCCTGGCCCTCGACGGCGTCGAGCACGGGCTCTTCGAGTGCGCGCCCGATGACGCCAGCTCGAGTATCGAGGTCGCGCATGAACCACCGCAGCGTCAGCGAGTCGACCAACGGCACTGCGACATAGGCAAGCGCCAGCATGGCCAGCGCAAGCGGCAGCAGGAAGCGCAACGACAGTCGCAGGGAGCGAACCATTTGTTGTTCTAATCGGGCGTACGCCGGACGGTGGTGCGCTGCCGCGAGGCAGCCACACACCAGGTGGAAGACGGCCGGCTTACCCGCGTGGTCCAGGGGAAGCCAAGGAGAGCAATTTTACCGCTTTGGGGTCGTCAGGGTCTGTAGAGGTGTCTACGTAGGGAATAGCACCAGAGCTTGGTGCACGGGGTGCGCTCGCGGATCTGCAGAAGCTTCGCGCGGCCGGTGCCGCGGGCGACACGGGCCGCGTCCGCCCCTCTCTGCATGGGACTGGTCACGCCGTCCACTCGACGGACGGCATCCGACAGCGGCCCGCGAGGTAGCGCGCCGCGCCATGTACGCCGAGTTCATGGCCGACAACGAGGAAACAGGGAACCCGCGCGAGTTGCGTCGAGAACCGGCCCTTGTCGGCAAACGCCGCGAGGAAGCCGCCCGCGTCGAAGGTGGACTGCACACCGTTCAGCACACCGCCGCACAGGTAGACGCCCTCGATTGCCTGGAACGCGAGGCAGAGATCGCCGGCGAACTCTCCGAGCAGGCGCGAGAACATGTCGACCGCTTCGAGCGCGGTCGAGTCCCCGGCGTTCGCGCGGCGAGCTACGCTTGCCGGCGCGTCCGACTGGGAGGCGCCGCGCAGCACGGCGTCGATCCATGCCAGCCCGTCGCCGCACAGCACGCGCTCCCACGAGACTCGTCCCCAGCGGCGCCGCCCATCCGCGGCCAGCCGCTCGGTGAAGGCATCGGCGCTGGCAAAAGTCATGTGTCCCGCTTCGCTCGCCATGACACGGGGCGGATTGCCCGCCAGAATGGCCGCCGCTCCAAGGCCAGTCCCGGGGCCGAGCACGAGCCGCGTGGATCGGACCGGAACGCCGACGTCTGGATTGAGCCGCCGCGTCTCGTGGGGAGCGAGAGCATCGATGCCCGCGGCGGCGGCGGCGAAGTCGTTGACGATGACCAGCGCATCGAGCTTCAGGACGCTTATCAGCGTGACGGGCTCGAACTGCCAGGCCCGGTTGGTCAGCGTGGTCGTGTCGCCGCCCACCGGCATCGCCAGCGCAAGGAGAAGCTGGCGGGACGCGGCCGGGTGCCGTTCGAACCACGCGTCCAGCAGTTCCACTGGACCCGCGTAGTCGTCGTTGCTCACCCGCTCTGGCGTATCCAGGCCGGACGCGGCCGACCAGCGCGCCAGCCGGGCATGCGTGCCGCCGATGTCGGCCACGGTCCAGGCACCAGGACGTTGTTCGTTAGCGCGATCCACCCCGGGAGTCTGGCACGTCCAGCGCGATCGCGTCGTCGGCACAAGCGCGGAGCCGCGACTCCAGAATGCAAAACGCGGCGCACGCGCCGCGTTCTGGGAGGTGCTTCCGGGGCTTTAGCGACGCGCGTAGCGGCGCCGGATCGTCGGCACCAGCAGCAGCGACAAGCCCAGCGCCAGCAACTGTTCGAAGGACACCGAGCCCGCGCCTCCGATATTCGACGGCGCCAGCGCGGATGAAGAAACCGAAGCGTTCGATGCCGGCTGCGCCGCCGCCGTGCCCGAAACCGCAACGGCCGTCGATCCGCCGCTGCCGTTGTGCGTCAGCGTGACTGTAGCGGTCTTGGTTCCCGCGCTTTGCGGCTGGAACGCAACCTCGAGCAGACAGCTGCCGCCGACCGGCACGCTACCCACGGCGCAGGTGTTGCCCGGTCCCATCCGGAAATCGGAGGCATTGGCACCGCTGAGGGCGACCGCGCTGATCTGCAGCGGCGCGTTGCCGGTGTTCGTGATCGTGGTGCCGAGGCTGTTCGACATCACGCCGACCGTCGTCGTCGGGAACGCCACCGCAGAGTTGGCCGGCGAGCAGATCGGCGACGCCGTCAGCACGCTGTTGCCGGTCAGAGACACGGTGTTCGGCGAAGTGGCCGCGTTGCTGGTGATGGTGAGGCTGCCGGGGCGCGTGCCAGCCGCGGTCGGCGTGAAGGTCACGCTGATCGTGCAGGTCGCGCCCGCGTTGACCGTGCCCACGCAGGTGCTGGTCGACGCGAACTCGGGGTTCGGCGAAGTCGCGACCTGCGTGACGGTCAGCGCCGCATTACCGGAGTTGGTGAGCGTCACCTGCTGAACGGCACTGGTCGTCCCGACCGTCTGCGTGGAGAAGGACAGCGAAGTGCGGTTCAGGTTGACCGAGGCGACCGGAACGGCGCTGCCGGTGCCCGACAACGAGATCGCCGGATTGGTGGGCGCATTCGACGCCACCGTCAGTGTCCCGGTGCGGGTGCCGGTCGCCGTGGGAGCGAAGGTCGCGGACAGGGTGCAGGTTCCGTTGGGCGCGACGGTCGCGCCGATGCACGTTCCGGTGGCCGTGAAGTCGGCCGCATTGGTCCCGCTCTTGTTCACCGCCGTGATGACCAGGTTGCTCGCACCGGTATTGGTCAACGTCACGCTGGCCGGAACCGGGGATGTATTGCTCGCGCCGACCTGCGTCGAACCGAAGGCCAGCGCGGTGGCAGACGCTGAAATCGCCGGCGCCGATGCCGCGGCGGGGTTGGCGATGTACGCCGCCATGTCCGCCGCGTCCGTCGCCGTGACGTAGCCCTTCAGCGGCCCCATCTTCCCGACCGAACTGATGGCGCTGATGATCTTGTTGGGATCCGTCCCGCTGCGGATCTTATTCATGTTCGTGCTCGGGTTCGGTCCGTGGCACTGGGTGTTCTCCGAACACGACAGGTACACCGGATTGAGCTTCGCTTCGTACAGCTGCTTGCCCCTGACGGCGTCCGCCGCGCAAACGCTCGAGGCAGCGAGGAGCAGTGCGGTCCCCATGACCGCATTGAGGCTGGTGGCGAGCTTCAGTGTCTTCTTCATGTTCTTCACAGTGCCGTTTCGTCGAGTCCAGCAGAGACCGTGAGGAAGGTCTGCCTGCGGGCCATTCGCGCGGAG
>JAOUJD010000147.1 GCA_029883565.1 Burkholderiaceae bacterium | reverse complement strand
GGCGACGCGCAGGTACTGGATCAGACGGTCCAGGTTCGCGGCGGCCGCGGGCGCGTCCTTCTGGTACAGGGCCTCGATGCCGACCAGCGAGTTGAACAGGAACTGCGGTTCGACCTGCGCCTGCATGGCGGCCAGCCTGGATTCCAGCACCTCGCGCGTCACGGACGACCGCTCGCGCCGCGCGGCAAGGACGGCTGCGTTCGTGGATGCCCGGCTTCGAAGGACCTCGATCGCAGTGATGAACAGGAAGCTGTAGAAGCCGAGATGAACGGTGTTGCCCGCGATGGCGAGCCACATGGGCGGCAACTCCTTCTTCTTGCCCATCAGCTCCCACCAGATCTCGAAGATGTCCGCGGCGGCCCCGACCGGGACCACGATCGCCGCCGACGCCAGGCCGCTGACGAGGACCGCGGCGGCCAGCGCCCTGAATCGGCGGGAACCGTGGGGCGCGTGGCCCTCGACGGCCGCCGACCACGCGAGCAGGGTGACGGAGAAAAGCACTACGGTCGAGAACAGGTCGTAGGCGAGCACCGTCAGCACGCCCGGCCTGCCGAACTTGCCGGCCAGCGCGCTGACGTCGACCGCCGACATCAGCAGGATCGCGACGGCCAGGCCAAGCAGGTGGTGCCGGTCCAGCCGCGACCATGCCTCGATCCATCGCGCCAGCAAAGGCCGTTCGACGGTGATGCGGGAAGGCAGGTCGGCGATGGCACTCATGCGGCTTCCCTGTACGCGAGCGGCATGCGGACCGAAGCGAGGACGCCGCGCGGCGGTGCGGCGGAAAGCGACAGGCCGGCGCGTGCGCCATACAGGGCCGCGAGTCGCGACCGGGTATTCGCAAGGCCCACCCCGCTGCCGCCGACCGAGGAAAACCCGGCTCCGTTGTCGCGGACCTCGATCAGCAGGTCCCCGCCCTCGGAGCGGGCCGTGATGTCGATGCGCCCGCCTTCCGGCAGCGGCGACAGCCCATGCTTGATGGCGTTCTCGACCAGGGTGGGCAGCACCATCGGCGGAACGCTGGCGCTCCCGAGCGACTCCTCAGCGCGGATCGAGAAGTCCAGCCGTTCGCCCATGCGCATCTTGAGAATGGTGAGAAACGAACGGGCGAGGTCCAGTTCACGTGCGAGCGTCGAGCCGGACTCGCGCATGGAAGGCAGCGCCGCGCGCAGGTAGCTGATCAGGCCCGACAGCATCTCGCGGCCGCGGTCCGGGGCGGTTTCGTAGAGGCGCTTGACGTTGGCCAGCGTGTTGAACAGGAAATGCGGTTCGATCTGCGCCTGCAACGCGGACAGGCGCGCTTCCACCATTTGTGCGTGCAGTGTTTCGCGGCAACACTCGGCATCGGCCAGTTCTTCGCGCGCGATCTGGTCTTCCTGCGCCGACCTGAACAGCCAGTAGGCAAGACCTCCGAGGGAGGACCACAGAACGAAAAGCGAGAGGAAATACGAAGGTTCCTGCGAGATGCGGCTCAACGCCGTCCCGACGACCATCAGCCGGACCGGAATGCTGCAGGCCGTCATGACCACTGAAACCAGGACGCCGAGGGTGAGTGCCGCTTTCCGCGACAGCGGGCGCACAGCATTGAAGGCCTCGAGCCCCGCCATGCCCACGAGCAGCATGACGCCGGTGACCAGGCCCTGCCGGATCGATCGGAACAAATCGAACAGCACGGCTTCCGGTGCTTCGTAGTAGAGCGCGAGGATGTAGCGCCCGAGCAGCAGAAGCGCGCTGAGGTAGAAGACGATCGAGATCGTCTTCAGGTTGAAGACACGATGAAAAGCCGCGAGCGCGCCGCCTCGCCCGCGGCTCGCCGCCTGCAGCGGGGGGCAGAAGGTCGTCGCCATGGCCCATTCTGGTAGCGCGGGCGCCCGGCTGCAACGGCAGCCGACGAATTCCCGCCCGGACAGGGTGAAAGCCCCGGATCGGCGATGAATCCGACCCGAAATGCGGGCCCATGCGTCCCCGCACCGGCCGGATCGCATGCCGCCGACACCTATAATCGCCCGCCATGGCATCGAGGACGAGCGCGGGGAGCGTGACGGGCGCATCGACGGACGGGGTCTGGGTCCGGTCGCGGGGTCACGCAGAGCCACCCACGGGCAGTGGCCGGCTGGCCCGCCTGCTGGCGGAAGCACGCTGGATCGTCGGCGGGCTCGTCGCCGTGGCGCTGTTCGCGATGCTCGTCACCTACAGCAAGTCCGATCCGTCGTTCATGCATTCCGTGGCCGCGGCGAAGGTCGCGAACATCGGCGGCCGAGTCGGTGCCTGGGTCGCCGACGTCCTGTTCACGCTGCTCGGGCTCTCGGCGTACATGCTGGTGCTCGGTCTCGTCGTCTCGGTCGCGCGCGGTTTTCGGGCCCTGCACCGCACCGCGAGCGGGGCGGATCCCCTCAATGACGAACTGCCGGGCTGGGCGCACGCCCTGGGCTTCGCGCTGCTGCTGGCGGGCGTACTGGGCGTCGAATCTCTCAGGCTCGCCAGCATGGCCGCCGCATTGCCCGGCTTGCCGGGGGGCGTGATCGGCGGCGCGCTGGCGCGACTGGTGCAATCCGGCCTGGGGTTCACCGGCGCGACGGTGGCTTTCCTGGCCGCCATTGCCATCGGCCTGTCGCTGTTCCTCGATTTCTCCTGGCTCGCCGTGGCCGAGCGCCTCGGCCGCTTCATCGAGGGTTTCTCGCGCCGCGCGGAGCAGCGCCGCGAAGAGGAGGAAGACCGCGCCATCGGCGAAGCGGCGAGCAGGTTGCGGGAGGCCGCGCTGGTCGAGGAGCGCGAGCGCATCGAGGACGCGCCGCCGGTGCACATCGAGCGGCCGCCATCCCACGTCAAGCCCTCCGAGCGCAAGCAGAAGGAGAAGCAGGTGCCGCTGTTCGCCGACATGGCCGATGCACGCCTGCCGGCGCTCGACCTGCTCGACGACGCGCCGCCGCACACCGAAACGATCTCCACCGAGACGCTGGAATTCACCTCCCGCCTGATCGAGAAGAAGCTGCGCGACTTCAACGTCGAGGCTGCGGTCGTCGCCGCCTATCCGGGACCGGTGATCACCCGCTATGAGATCGAGCCGGCGGTGGGCGTGAAGGGCAGCCAGATCGTCAATCTCGCGAAAGACCTGGCGCGAGCCCTTTCGCTGGTGTCGATCCGCGTGGTCGAGACGATCCCCGGCAAGAACCTGATGGGGCTGGAGCTGCCGAATCCGCGCCGCCAGATGGTGAGGCTGTCGGAGATCCTCGGCTCGGCCGTGTACAACGAGAGCCACTCGCTACTCACGCTCGGGCTGGGCAAGGACATCGCCGGCAAGCCGGTCGTGGTCGACCTGGCCCGCATGCCGCACCTGCTCGTCGCCGGCACCACCGGCTCGGGCAAGTCGGTGGGCATCAACGCGATGATCCTGTCGATGCTGTACAAGGCGGATCCGTCCCAGGTGCGCCTGATCCTGGTCGACCCGAAGATGCTGGAGCTGTCGATCTACGAGGGCATCCCGCACCTGCTCGCGCCGGTCGTCACCGACATGCGCGAGGCGGGCAACGCGCTGCAGTGGTGCGTGGCCGAAATGGACAAGCGCTACCGCCTGATGAGCAAGCTCGGCGTGCGGAGCCTGGCCGGCTACAACCAGAAGCTCGCCGAGGCGCGTGCGAAGGGCGAGTCGGTCAAGAATCCCTTCTCCCTGACGCCGGACGATCCCGAGCCGCTCGATCCGCTGCCGATGATCGTCGTCGTGATCGACGAACTGGCCGACCTGATGATGGTGGCCGGCAAGAAGGTCGAGGAACTGATCGCGCGGATCGCGCAGAAGGCGCGTGCGGCCGGAATGCACCTGATCCTCGCCACGCAGCGTCCGTCGGTCGACGTCATCACCGGCCTGATCAAGGCCAACATCCCGGCGCGCATCTCGTACCAGGTGTCGAGCCGGATCGACTCCCGCACGATCCTCGACCAGATGGGCGCGGAGTCCCTGCTGGGGCAGGGCGACATGCTGTACCTGGCCCCGGGAACCGGACTGCCGACGAGGGTGCACGGCGCGTTCGTGGCGGATGCCGAGGTGCACCGCGTGGCCGAATACCTGCGGTCGAAGGGCGGGCCGCAGTACATCGAAGGGCTGCTCGAGGCGCCCGAGTCGGAAGGCGACGAAAGCGCCGGCGGTCAACCGGGCGGGGAGGCCGATCCGTTATACGACCAGGCCGTCGAAATCGTGCTGAAGAACCGGCGTGCCTCGATTTCGCTGGTGCAGCGGCACCTGCGGATCGGCTACAACCGTGCCGCGCGCTTGCTCGAGGACATGGAACGGGCCGGCATGGTCTCCGCCATGCAGAGCAACGGCAACCGCGACATCCTGGTGCCTGGGCGCGGCGACGCCTGACCCGCCCTCGGGGAACGAACATGGTTATGTTGCGACTGTCCGTCGTCGTGCTCGGCTGCTTGCTGCTGGCCCCGTCCCATGCAGGCTCCCTCGACCAGCTCAGTGACTTCCTGACGCGAACCACCAGCGCCCGGGGCGAGTTCGTGCAGCGCGTGTCCGGCCGCAGCGGTGCGGCGCAGCCGGCGTCGAGCGGCCGCTTCGTGTTCCAGCGTCCGGGCAAGTTCCGCTGGAGCTACGAAAAGCCGTACGAGCAGTTGATCGTCGCCGACGGCACGCGCCTCGTGCTGTTCGACCGGGACCTGAACCAGGTGACGATCCGCAAGCTCGGAGCAGCCCTGCCGTCGAGCCCGGCGTCGATCCTGTTCGGTTCGAACGACTTCGAGAAGGAGTTCGAGGTGACGGACGCAGGCACGCGCGACGGACTCGAGTGGGTGCAGGCGAAGCCGCGCGCGAAGGACTCGACCTTCGAGCGCATCGACATCGGATTCCGCGACGGACTGCCGCTCGCCATGCGCCTGGTCGACAACTTCGGGCAGGTGACCGAGCTCACCTTCTCTGGCCTGGAGCGCAATCCGAAGCTGGATGCGGCGACGTTCCGCTTCACGCCGCCGAAGGGCGCCGACGTCCTGACCGACTGAGGCTCGAGCTACTTCGGGACGTCGGGTTCGAAGAAGACCCACCGCGCCTGCGGGAAGGTCTGCCGGACCGACGCCTCGACGCGGTTGATGGCGGCCACCAGTGCCTCCGCGCTTGGCGCCTGCGCCATCTCCGCCTGCACGGCCACGAAGACGTGCTCGCCCCACTGCAGGGTGATCAGACGCAGGACGTGTTTCACCTCGGGCCGGCTCGCGACATGCTGTTCGATGGCTGCGCGCACGGCCGGCTCGGCCGACTCGCCGACGATCATGCCCTTGACCTCGTGCATGATGGCCACGGCGACGATGACGAGGAGGGTTCCGACTCCGATCGAACCCAGCGCATCGAAGACGGGATTGCCGGTCGTCATCGCGAGCAGCACGGCCGCGAACGCGAGCACGAGGCCGCCGAGCGCCGCGATGTCCTCGCCGGCGACCACCATCAGTTCGGACTGCCGGGTCTCACGGAACCAGCGCCATAGCGTGCGACCCGCCTGTACCTTGCGGATCTCGCGCAGCGATCCCCACAGCGACACCGCTTCAAGCACGATCGCGATGCCCAGCACGGCCAGCGCGATGAGCCCGTTCGACAGCGGCGCGGGGTTGTGCAGCCGCTCCCACCCCTCGTAGATCGAGAACAGGCCGCCCATCAGGAACAGCAGCAGCGCGACCATCATCGACCAGAAGTAGACGACCCGGAAGTGGCCGAGCGGGTACTGGTCGTCGGCCGGCGCCTGCGCCTGCTTCAGTCCGAGCAGGAGCAGCAACTGGTTGGCGGAGTCGGCCACGGAGTGGATGGCCTCGGCCAGCATGGCGCCCGAACCCGTGTACGCCGCCGCGGCGAACTTGGTCACCGCGATGCCGGTGTTCGCGCCGAGCGCGAAGAAGATCGCCTTCGTGCTGTTGGCTGCCATCCATGCTCCTTCACAAGGCCGGGGCGACGCCCCTGGCGCCGGTCGGACGCCCGACGGCAGCGAATGCTAGCCTGTCACGCAGGCAACGGACGCCCATGGAAATGCAGGACCTCTTCACTTCGAGCCCCAGCGGCATTCCCCTGGCGGAGCGCATGCGGCCGCGCTCGATCGACGAGGTCGTCGGCCAGTCGCATCTGTTGGGCGCCGGCAAGCCGCTGCGGGTCGCGTTCGAATCGAAGCGGCCCCACTCGATGATCCTGTGGGGTCCCCCGGGCGTCGGCAAGACCACGCTCGCGCGCCTGATGGCCGATGCCTTCGGGCTGGACTTCATCGCGATCTCCGCGGTCCTGGGGGGCGTGAAGGACATCCGTGACGCGGTCGAGCGCGCGCAGGTGAACCGGGCGCAGTCGCAGCGCGGAACGGTCGTGTTCGTCGACGAGGTGCACCGCTTCAACAAGGCCCAGCAGGACGCGTTCCTGCCGCATGTCGAGTCCGGACTGTTCATCTTCATCGGCGCCACGACCGAAAATCCCTCGTTCGAAGTCGTCGGCGCGCTGCTGTCGCGCGCCGCCGTGTATGTGCTGGAGCCACTGACGCAGGACGAACTCGAGCAGCTGATCGACCGTGCCGGCGAGCGCGAACTGGGCGGCCTGTCAGTCGAGACCGACGCCCGGGGGATGCTGGTCGACCTGGCGGACGGCGACGCGCGCCGGCTGCTCAACGCGCTCGAGGTCGCCGCCGGCTCCGCACGGGACAAGGGGCTGTCGACGATCGGCGCGCAGTTCCTGCGCGACGCCCTGCCGGCGACGCTGCGCCGTTTCGACAAGGGCGGCGAGAACTTCTACGACCAGATATCGGCGTTGCACAAGGCGGTGCGCGGCTCGGACCCCGACGCGGCGCTCTACTGGATGGCGCGCATGTTCGACGGCGGGGTCGACCCGCGCTACGTCGCGCGGCGCGTGGTGCGGATGGCCACGGAAGACGTCGGCCTGGCCGACCCCCGGGCGATCGAGGTCGCGCTGGCGGCCTCGGAAACCTACGAGCGCCTCGGTTCGCCGGAAGGCGAACTGGCGATCGCCCAGGCGGTCGTGTACATGGCGTGCGCGCCGAAGTCGAACGCGCTCTACAAGGCCTACGGCGCGGTCCGCGCGTTCATCGAGAAGGACGGATCGCGCCCGGTCCCGATGCGGCTGCGCAATGCGCCGACGCGGCTGATGAAGGAACTCGGCTACGGCGAGGGCTACCGCTACGCGCACGACGAGCCCG
>JAOUJD010000009.1 GCA_029883565.1 Burkholderiaceae bacterium | reverse complement strand
TGCCCTGTCCGGTCGGGAACACCATGCGCAGCGCCACCAGCATCAGCACCACGGCACCACCGATCTGCAGCGACACGTCCGACAGGCCCAGAGCTCCGAGGAAGGGGCGGCCGACAAACACCGCAATCGAAAGGACCAGGAAGGCGATGAAGCATTCGCGCAGGATGATGCGGGCGCGGCGCTGCGGCGCCACGTCCTGCAGCGCTGCGACGAAGATCGGTATGTTGCCGACCGGATCGCACACGAGCAGCAGCAACAGGAACGCCGAAATGAAGCTGTCGTTCACCGGTCGGTCACCGTTTCCATGCCGCCGCTGACCAGGACCAGATCCGCCGGAGCGATCGGGAACACGCAGTGCGGGGTTCCGCCCGCCGCCCACACGACGGCGAAACGCCGCAGCGAGGCGTCGATGAAGGTGGTCAGCGGCAGCGCGTGCGCGACAGGGGCCACGCCGCCGATCGCGAAGCCCGAGTGCTCGCGGACGAACTCGGGCGAGGCGCGCTCGATGGCCTCGCCCAGCACCGCGGCGATGCGGTTCTCGTCGACGCGACGGTCACCAGCCGCGATCACCAGCACCGCACGCCCGCTCGGCACCGCGCGGAAGATCAGCGACTTCGCGATCTGCCCGGCCTCGATGCCGAGCGCGTCGGCGGCCTGCTGCGAAGTGCGCGCCGCCACCGCGAGTTCGATCACCTGGGAAGCGAGTCCGGCGGCGCGCAACGCATGCTGCACGCGCAGCGCGGACGCCGGCAAGGGCTTCGTCGGGGGCGCCGCCGCCATGGATCAGACCGTGAGCCCGCCGGCGACCTCGATCACCGCGCCGTTGATGTAGGACGCCTCATCGGAAGCGAGGAACGCATACACGTTCGCGATGTCCTCCGGCGTGCCGAGCCGGCGCAACGGTACGCGCTCGGTCATCTGCTCGAGCACTTTCTGGGGAATCGTGTCGAGGATGGTCGTCGCCACGAAGCCCGGCGCCACGGCATTGCAGCGCACACCCTTCGGCCCGAGTTCGCGCGCCCAGGTCTTCACGAAGCCGATGACTCCGAACTTGCTGGCCGCGTAATTGGTCTGGCCGAAATTGCCGTAGATTCCGACCACGCTCGATGCGTTGAGGATGACGCCTGCGCCCTGCTCGACCATGGTGTCGACGACAGCCTGCGCGCAGTTGTAGGTGCCCTTCAGGTTCACCGCGATCACCTTGTCGAACTGGTCCTCGCGCATCTTCTGCAGCCTGGCGTCGAGCGTGATGCCTGCGTTGTTGACCAGCACGTCGATGCGCCCGTGACGCTGCTTCACGGTGGTCACCATGGCGTCGATCTGGTCGCGCCGGGTGACGTCAACGACGTGCCCGCTCACCGCGCGGTCCGCGCCGAGCGTGGCGATGGCCTGGTCGACAGCCTCCCCGCGCACGTCGCACAGGGCGACCTTCGCACCCTCGTCCAGGAACTTCCGCACCGTCGCGAAACCGATGCCCTGCGCACCGCCGGTCACGATTGCACCTTCCCTTCCAATCGCTTGCTCACGCCTTTCCCTCCATCGCGGCTTCGACACCGCAGAAATCCAGAACTTCGTCCACGTAACGGGCGAAGTCGGACAGTTCGTGATCGCTTCCCTCGACGATGCGCCGGCGCGCGCCCCGGTACTTGCTCGTCATGGTCCTGTAGTCGATCACTGCATCGCCGGTCGCCGCCACGAGGAAGTAGCGCTCCGGGCGCGTGATGGCCGGGGTGTCGATCGCCCGCAGTTCGTCGAGGTACTCTGGCCGAACGTCGATGACGTCGTCGCTGAAGTACACCGGCTGTCGGCCGAGGTGGTCCTTGAGGTCGCGCGCTGGCGCGATGGCGGGGTTCAGCAGCACCGCACGGCAGCCGAGTTGCTCGGCGATCCACGTCGCGTAGTAGCCGCCGAGGGACGAGCCGATCAGCGCGATCGATGCCGCCCGCGTGCCCGCGAGCGTCGCCGTGACGAGCCCGATCGACGCCCGCGGTGACGCAGGCAGCGCGGGGCAGAAGTACTCGTCCTCCCGTCCCAGCGCACGCAACCGCTGCCGCAGCAACGTCGCCTTGCGCGAAGCCGGCGACGAGCGGAAGCCGTGAAGGTAGACGATCACGCCGCGCGCCTCGCGCGGTCGCGCAGCCGGTCTAGGAGCATCGTGTGAATGCCGCCGAAGCCGCCGTTGCTCATGACGAGCAGCTGGTCGCCCGCGCGCGCGTCGGCGACGGCGGCGTCCGCCAGTTCGGCGAGGCTGGCGGTCACCGCCGCCCTGTCACCCAGGGACGCCATGGCCTCGGCGACGTTCCAGCTGACGCCGCCGGCGTAGCAGAAGACGCGGTCGGCTCCCGCCAGGCTGTCGGCCAGCGCCGTCTTCATCGCGCCCAGCTTCATCGTGTTCGAGCGGGGCTCGAGGATCGCGACGATGCGGGCCGCTCCGCGCCGCGCCCGCAGCGCCGCGATCGTCTCGCGGATGGCGGTGGGATGATGCGCAAAGTCGTCGATCACCGTCACCCCGTCCTCCGTGCCCCGTTCCTCGAGGCGCCGCTTGATGCCCCCAAAACGCCGCAATGCTTCGAGCGCCGCGGTCGGCTCGACGCCGACATGCTCTGCGGCCACGATCGCCGCGAGAGCGTTCAGGCGGTTGTGTTGGCCCGGCATGGCGATCTCGAGTTCACCGACCGGCTGGCCGCCGCGCGTCACCCGATAGGGCGCGTCGCGTCCGACCTGCCACTCGCCGCCGTCGCCAAACGACACCTTCTCGGACCAGCAGCCACGCGCGAGGACGCGCGCGAGCGCCGGCTCGCCGGCATTTACGACAACGCGCGCGGGCCGGGCCAGGGTGCGAACGAAGTGATGAAACTGCGTCTCGATCGCGGCGAGGTCCTGGAAAATGTCCGCGTGGTCGAATTCGAGGTTGTTCAGGACCGCGGTGCGCGGCAGGTAGTGGACGAATTTGGAACGCTTGTCGAAGAAGGCGGTGTCGTATTCGTCCGCCTCGATGACGAAGGTCCGGCCGTCACCGGACGCCGCAGACCGCCCGAAGTCCTGGGGCACGCCGCCAACCAGATAGCCCGGTTTGAGTCCCGCGCTCGCCAGAATCCAGGCCAGCATTGCGGTCGTCGTCGTCTTGCCATGGGTTCCCGCCACCGCAAGGACGTGCCGTCCGCGCAGGACGTTGTCGGCAAGCCACTGTGGCCCCGATACGAACGGCAATTGCCGCTCGAGTATCGCTTCCATGAGGGGATTCCCGCGCGTGACCACGTTGCCGACCACATAGAGGTCTGCGCCGAGCGCCAACTGGTCAGTTCCGAAACCCTCGATCGCCGCGATGCCGGCCTCCGCCAGCTGGTCGCTCATCGGCGGATACACGTTGGCATCGCAGCCGCTGACCCGATGGCCGGACGCACGCGCGAGTTGCGCGAGCCCGCCCATGAAGGTTCCGCAGATGCCTAGGATGTGGATGTGCACGGGGAGGACGGCGACGCCGGCCAGGGCATGGTCGGCATGGTCAAAACCGCAGAATTGTAATGCGGCGCAACATCGACCGCCTCGTTACACTGGCAGGCCATCGACGAATCGCTGTACCCCGCCTCGACCCGCATGTCCGCCGATGACGATCTCCGCGCAGAAATCGCTGCGACTGCCGCACGCCTGATCGCCGAAGATGGCTGTGACTACGCCCAGGCGAAGCGGCGCGCGGTCCATGAGTTGCTGGGCGACGGGAGGATGGCGGCGGTTCCCGACAATGCCGAAGTCGAGCGCGAACTTCGACGCTACCTCCAGTTCTTCGAGGCCCAGACGCACCCCGGGCTGCTGGCCGGACTGCGCGCGACGGCCCTCGACATGATGGAGCGCCTGTCGGAGTTCGAACCCCATCTCACGGGGGCAGTTCTCAACGGCACCGCCACCGAGCACTCCGACGTTCACCTTCATCTCTATGTTGATAGTGCCAAGGATGTCGAAGTCTTCCTGATGAACTCCGGTTTCGAGTTCGATGTAGGCGAAGGGCCGGCCGACGAGCGCCCGCGCCCGCTCGAGTACATCGCGTTCGTGGTCCCGGCGCCCCCGAGCCTCGGGCTGCCCTCGCGGATCCGGCAGGTCGGATTCCAGCTCCACGTCTACCCGCGCGACGCGATTCGCGTCGCGGCGCGCCACCGGGCCGACCGCTCCCTCGAGCCTCAGCTCCATCCGGTCGAGGCGTCCGGCCGCGCCAGCCTCCCAGCCGTGCGTCGCCTCCTCGAGGACACTGGCGCATGAGCCGCGCGGCGACCTGGTGGACGGTGGTTGCCGTCGCGCTGGTTGCGCTCGCGACTGGCGTCGGCGTGGCGTGGCGGCACTTTGCCCCGGCTGCCGGCGGAGCATCCGCGCAACCTCTGTTCGAGCAGACCTTCAAGAACCTCGACGGAGGGACCGAAGCCATGTCCCAACTGACGGGGCGGGTCGTCGTCGTCAACTTCTGGGCCACCTGGTGCCCACCCTGCGTCGAAGAGATGCCCGACCTGCAGCGCGTGCACGACGAGTTCGGCGCGCGAGGCGTGACCGTGATCGGCCTGGGGATCGACAGCCCGGCGGCGATGAAGCGGTTTCGGGACGAGCACAAGCTGACCCTGCCACTGTATGCCGCGGGAGCCGGAGGCAGCGAGCTTGGGCGCGCGCTCGGCAATCAATCCGGCGCCCTGCCCTATACGGTGCTGGTCAGCCGCGATGGGCGTATCGTTCGGGCGCACTTGGGTCAGATCCGCCCCGCCGAACTCAGGCGCTGGCTGGAAGCTCAACTTGGGGCGAAGGGCAGCTGATCCGCTGGACAGCCCGGGGGAAACCGTTCACACTCCGCCGTCTTTTGCGGCCTTCTGTCGCCAAAAGACGGTATTTCCAAACTTTTGACGGAGAGTGCGGTGTCCAGCCGAGTTCTGGTCTTGAACGGACCCAACCTGAACCTCCTCGGCACGCGCGAACCCGCCGTTTACGGGTCACGCAGCCTTGCCGACATCGAAGCGGAATTGGCTGAAGTTGCCCGAAGAAGCGGGGCGGAAGTGGTATTTTTCCAGAGCAATCACGAGGGAGCCCTGGTCGATCGCATTCATAGCGCAAAGCTCGACGGCACGGACTTCCTGATAGTGAACGCCGGCGCGTTCACGCATACCAGTGTCGCTCTGCGGGATGCACTGGCCGCGGTCGAACTGCCATTCATCGAAGTCCACCTGTCGAACGTCCACCGCCGGGAGCAATTCCGGCACCACTCCTACCTTGCGGACCTTGCTCTCGGAACGATCGTCGGCCTGGGGGCGGCGGGCTACCGGTACGCCCTCGAATATGCCCTGGGTCATACCGCCAAGAACTCCAAGGACCACTGATGGACCTGCGCAAGCTCAAGACCCTTATCGACCTGGTCGCCGAATCCGGCATCGCCGAACTGGAGGTGACAGAGGGAGAAGACAAGGTCCGCATCGCCAAGTTCAGCCCCGCGCCGGCGGCACCCACCTTGCCGACGACGGTCGTCGCCGGCCCGCTTGTGCCCTCCTCCGCGCCGGCAGTCGCAGGAACCGGAGCGCCTGCGGCTGCGCCCGCGGCGGCACCCGAGCCTAGCGGGCACGCGGTGAAGTCTCCGATGGTCGGCACCTTCTATCGATCGCCGAGCCCCGGGGCGGCGTCGTTCGTCGAACTCGGTCAGACCGTGAAGCCAGGGGACACCTTGTGCATCATCGAGGCAATGAAGCTGCTGAACGAGATCGAGGCGGACGTCGGCGGCATCGTCAAGGAAATCCTGGTCGAGAACGGGCAACCGGTCGAATACGGGCAACCTCTTTTCATCATCGAATGAAGACGCTCCGGCGCGAACGCTGAGCCCGTGCCGGAACGGACGTCCATGTTCAAGAAAATCCTCATCGCCAACCGCGGCGAAATCGCCCTGCGGATCCAGCGCGCCTGCCGCGAGATGGGCATCCTCGCCGTGGTCGTGCACTCCGAAGCGGACACGGGAGCCAAGTACGTCAAGCTCGCGGACGAGTCCGTCTGCATCGGGCCGGCGCCGTCGCGCGACAGCTACCTGAACATCCCGGCGATCATCAGCGCGGCGGAAGTGACCGACGCGGAAGCGATCCATCCAGGCTACGGGTTCCTTTCGGAGAACGCGGACTTTGCCGAGCGGGTGGAGAAGAGCGGCTTCAGTTTCATCGGGCCGCGACCCGAGTCGATCCGATTGATGGGCGACAAGGTCTCGGCCAAGCAGGCGATGGCCGCGGCGGGCGTGCCGACCGTCCCCGGGTCGAATGGAGCCCTGTCCGAGGACGCCCGGGAGATCGTCAAGGTAGCCC
Source organism: Burkholderiaceae bacterium (assembly GCA_029883565.1). Lineage (GTDB taxonomy): Bacteria > Pseudomonadota > Gammaproteobacteria > Burkholderiales > Burkholderiaceae_F > JAOUJD01. The sequence continues at coordinate 22,948 of JAOUJD010000009.1, read as the reverse complement.
GCTCCGTGGGCTACCCGGTGATCATCAAGGCGGCCGGTGGCGGCGGGGGACGAGGCATGCGCGTGGTCCACACCGAAGCGGCCCTGATGAACGCCGTGACGATGACTCGGCAAGAGGCGCAGGCGGCATTCGGCAACCCGAACGTATACATGGAGAAGTTCCTCGAGAATCCGCGGCACATCGAGATCCAGGTGCTCGCCGACCAGCACCGCAATGCCGTGTGGCTCGGCGACCGCGACTGTTCGATGCAGCGGCGCCACCAGAAGATCATCGAGGAGGCGCCGGCACCAGGGCTGAATCGACGCCTGGTCGAGAAGATCGGGGACCGCTGCGTGGAGGCCTGCAGGAAGATCAACTACCGCGGCGCGGGAACCTTCGAGTTCCTGTTCGAGAACGGCGAGTTCTACTTCATCGAGATGAACACCCGTCTGCAGGTTGAACACCCGGTCACGGAAATGGTGACCGGGCTGGACATCGTGCAGGAACAGATCCGCGTCGCGGCGGGCGAGAAGCTGCGCTTCAAGCAGCGCGATGTAGTCCAGAAGGGGCACTCGATCGAGTGCCGGATCAACGCCGAGGATCCGTACAAGTTCACCCCATCGCCGGGTCGCATCACCTCGTGGCACCCGCCCGGCGGACCTGGCGTGCGCGTCGACTCCCACGCCTACGCTGGCTATTTCGTGCCGCCCAATTACGACTCGATGATCGGCAAGGTGATCTGCTACGGCGACACCCGCGAGCAGGCGCTCGCGCGGATGCGCGTAGCCATGTCCGAGATGATCGTGGAAGGGATCCTCACCAACATCCCGCTGCACCGGGAACTGCTGATCGACGAGAAATTCATGCTGGGCGGGACCAGCATCCACTATCTCGAGAAACGGTTGGCAGCGAGGCAAGCGGTCTAGCGCCCCGCCCCGTGCTGTACGAAGTTACCTTCTCCGCGGACGAACGAAGCGCCGAAGCGCTCGCTGACGCGCTGGTGGAAGCGGGTGCCCTGTCCGTCGCCGTCGAAGACGCCAATGCCGAGACGCCGGACGAGCAGCCGCTCTTCGGCGAGCCGGGCTCGGTGCCCGTTCGCCACGCATGGAAGGCAAGTCGGCTGCGCGTGCTGGTGGAAGGCGAGCAGGCCGCCGCGCTGATCGCGGCGGCGAGCGAGGCGGCAGGCATCGACGCTCCGGCGATCGAATCGAGCGTCACCGTGGCCGACGTGGACTGGGTACGTACTACCCAGGCACAGTTTCAACCGACGCGCATCAGCGATCGCCTCTGGATCGTTCCAACCTGGCATGTACCGCCGGATCCGCGTGCGATCGCTGTCAGGCTCGACCCCGGGGTCGCCTTCGGTACTGGCACCCACCCGACGACGCGTCTTTGCCTGGAGTGGCTCGACGCGAACCTTCGGCGCGGCGACACGGTCCTCGACTACGGTTGCGGTTCCGGAATTCTCGCGATCGCCGCCGCGAAGCTGGGGGCCGGGCTCGTCGCCGGCACCGACATCGATCCCCAGGCACTTCAATCGGCACGCGCAAATTCCGTCGCGAACGAGGTCGTCGCCCGTTACACTGATCCGGACTCGCTTGGCGCCGCTGCCTACGATGTCGTGCTGGCTAACATCCTTTCCAATCCATTGAAGCTGCTCGCCCCCGCACTGCTCGCTCGGGTCGCGCCCGGAGGCGCACTCGTGCTGTCCGGCGTGCTCGAGCGACAGGCCGACGAGGTCGTCGCCGCCTACCGGGCAGCGGATGCCCGCGTGCCGCTGACTGTCGCGGGCGCCGAGGAAGGTTGGGTCTGCCTGGCCGGCCGGCGGGCTTCCTGATGGTTCATTCCGGCTGAACGATGGCCCTCGCTACCAAGTGTCCCCAATGCGGCGCGCTGTTCCGGGTCGTCGCCGACCAGCTCAAGCTGCGGGGCGGGCTCGTCCGCTGCGGTCAGTGCCGTGCCGTGTTCGACGCCATCGGCAGCCTGACCTATGTAGAAGACAGCGCATTGACCCAGGCGCGCACGGTCAGCGCGGTGTCGCAGGCAGTGCCTTCGTCCTCCGTGTCGGCCGAGGAAAGCGCAGCGGGCGCCGCGACGCGCCAGCGGCTCGGCCCTTCGACCACGCTGCGGATCTCTCCCATCGCGCCGGCCACGCTCGCAGGCATCGTCGTGCCGCGCAGCGAACCCGCTCCGAAGCCTGCCGAAGACCCGACCTCGGTGCGACGCCGCGCGAAAGCCGCGGCCCGCGCCAGCGTCGAAGCCCGGGGGACAGCGACCGAGCCGGCGGCGTCGCGGGACGGCGTGCCGACACTGGTCGCGGACGCATCCGGCGTCACGGCGGCGACGCCGGGCACGGAGTCAGCTGAGCAGCCAGCCGTAGAAACCGTCGATGCGATCCCGGCGGCGGCGCCCCTGACGGACGGCAGCGAGGCAGAAACGACCGGCAGCGAAACCCTGCCGAGCTTCGCTCGTGAAAAGCGCGCGACGCCGCGCGGCTTTTCCATCGTGTTCGGCGGCGGCTCGCTGCTGCTCGCGATCCTCGCTGCGATCCAGCTGGCAGTGATCTTTCGCGCGGAGTTGATGGTCCACTCCCCGCAGTCGCGCCTGCTGCTGATGGACCTGTGCGGCGTGTTCCACTGCACCGTCAACTGGCCGACACAGGCGGATCAACTGGCCGTCATCGGCAGCGAGCTGCAGGCAATTCCGGGGACGAACGCGCTCGAATTGACCGCCGTCGTGCGCAACCGGGCCCCGTTCAGACAGTCTTTGCCTGCTGTGGAGGTCACGCTGACTGATACGCGCAACCGCGCGGTGGCAAGAAAAGTCTTCAGCCCGGCCGACTACCTGGCTTCGGCAGGCGAACCCTCGTCGCGCATCCAGGAAGGGCTTGGAACAGGCAGCGACTACACGATCCGCATCTTCTTCGAGGCACGCGGTCTGCAGCCCGCCGGGTTCCTCGTCTATCCCTTCTACCTTTGAACCGTCCCTGCGCGCGTCGCCGGAACCCGCGGCGCCTACCCCGGAACAACCCATGAGCACTCTCATCTGCGGCTCGATCGCGTACGACTCGATCATGGTGTTCGAAGGCCGCTTCGCCGACCACATCCTGCCGCATCAGGTCCACATCCTGAACGTCTCGTTTCTCGTCCCGGAGATGCGACGCGAGTTCGGGGGCTGCGCCGGCAACATCTCCTACAACCTGAAGCTCCTGGGCGGCGAGCCGCTGCCGATGGCTACCGTGGGCGGCGACGCAGCCCCGTACATGGAGCGGCTCGACGCACTCGGGATCAGCCGCCGGTTCATCCGCAAGGTGGACGGGACCTACACGGCCCAGGCATTCATCACCACCGACATGGACGACAACCAGATCACGGCGTTCCATCCCGGCGCGATGAATCAATCGCACCTGAACGCGATCCCGGGCGACGGCTCGGTGCGGTTGGCGATCGTGGCCCCCGATGGCCGCGACGGGATGCTGCAGCACGCACAGCAGTTGTCCGACCACGGCATCCCGTTCATCTTCGATCCGGGCCAGGGCCTGCCGATGTTTTCGGGCGAAGAACTGCTGTGGTTCATCCAGCGCGCCAGCTATGTCGCCGTCAACGACTACGAGGCCCGGATGCTGACCGAGAAGACCGGCCTCGGTCTGGCTGAGCTCGCCCGCAAGGTCCGCGCACTGATCGCAACCCGTGGCGCCGAGGGTTCGGAGGTCCACGTCGACGGGGAGGTCATGACCATTCCGGTCGCGCCGGCGCGAGCGCTGGTCGACCCGACCGGATGCGGCGATGCCTATCGCGCCGGGCTGCTGTACGGCATCGCCAATGGGCTCGATTGGGAAGTCACGGGACGCCTTGCGGCCGTGATGGGCTCGCTGAAGATCGAGCACAGCGGCGGTCAGAACCACGCGCACGACCGGATGGCCATTGCGCAGCGCTTCAACGAAGCGTTCGGCTACCGCCCCTGGTAGGAAAGATGCAGGCGCACGGGGCAGTCAGAGCCGGGCCACCACCATCTGCAGCACGTAGACGCCGATCAGCAGGACCATGGGCGACAGGTCGAACCCGCCGACCGTCGGCACGGCCCGGCGGATCGGCTTCAGCAGTGGGTGCAGCAGCATCTCGAAAGCCGGCGCGAACGGCGCGTGCGGGTTCACCCAGCCGATCACGACGTAGATGATCGTGACCCACACGATCACGTTCAGGCCCCAGATGACGAGCTGCCGGAGGGCTGCGAGCAAGGCGAAATCCCAGGGGATCGCCACGCCGACAACGGCTCGCATCAGCAGCACCAGCAACAGGGTGACCACCAGCGCGGACAGTATCGAGGCCCAGTCGATCCGGCCGCGCGAAGGCAGCACCCGTGACACGGGGCCGACGAGCCAGTTGGTCATCGCGAAAGTGAACATGGCCACCGGATTGCGCGACGGCATGCCGATGTAGCGCATCCACGCCCGCAGCAGGAGCAGTGCGACCAGCAGCGAGCCCAGGATGTCGAGCAGGAAGCGCGCGATGTCGGCTAGCATGTAGAAGCTCAGCGGAAGGACACTGCGATTCTAAGCGGCGCGTGTCGTGCTGCAGCGGGGAACCAAAGAAAAAGGGCGCTCGTGTGAGCGCCCTTCCTCGAACGGCTACTCCGTTGAATTACGGACGGCTGCCAGTCGGGAACGGCCAGGCCGCCGCCGGGTTCAGCGCGGTCTTGGCGCCTGGAGAGGCGGGCGCTGCCGGGGCGGGCGCGGCTGCCGGAGCAGCGGCGGGCTTCGGCGCCGCCTTCTTCGGGGCGGCCTTGGGCTTGGCGACCTTTGCTACAGCCTTCTTCGCCTTCGCTTTCACCGCCGTCTTCTTGGCGGCGCGCTTGACCTTCTTGACGGCCTTCTTCGCCTTGACCTTCTTGACGGCCTTCTTGGCCTTGGCCTTCCTTACGGTCTTCTTGGCGGCACGCTTGACCTTCTTGACGGCCTTCTTGACGGCCTTCTTGGCCTTGGCCTTCTTGACGGTCTTCTTGACTGCGCGCTTGACCTTCGCCTTCTTAACGGCCTTCTTTGCCTTCGTCGCGGCCTTCTTGACGGCGCGCTTCTTGGCAGCTTTCTTGGTTGCCATGTCAGTCTCCTGATGAAGTGACTAGCGACGACGCATTCCGGTCCGAACGCGAATGCTTCTCGAACGCGGGCTGGAATGCCACACCGGCTGCCCGCGGGCAGCCGGTGTGCGCTATGAAGTTGCGATTACTTCTTGGCCTTCTTTGCAGTCTTCTTCGCAGCCTTCTTGGCGGTCTTCTTCGCCGCCGGCTTCTTCTTCGCGACCTTCTTCGTCGCTTTTTTCGCCGTTTTCTTGGCGGCTTTCTTGGCCGGGGCCTTCTTCGCAGCTTTCTTCGTTGCCATATGAAACTCCTTCGATCTATCTACCTAGGTTTGGAAGGAAACCCGCTGGGCGCTTGCCCGTCGGGCTATTCATCGGCGCACGCAGATGCTCTGTCGCCGCGACACCCCCAGAAATGCGTTTGAGAATCCGCATATCCGAGCTGAGCGCGGAACGTGCAGCGCACTGACCGCTGACGCTGATGAATTCGGCACGGCGCGCCCCTGGAGAGAAGGCTGATGGCGCGCGCAAAAAAAACGCCGGAAGCATTCCGGCGTCTGTCTGATCGGGGTAGACCTGCTTCGACTGCCCGGCCATCAGGCCGGTTTTTTCAGAGGACACGAGACCGCAAGACGGGGTGGTCTCGATTTGCGTTGGAGCCTGGTCCTCTGCGTTTACCTGACGACTGTGTGGGTCTGTGGTCAATTCAGTGGTCGATCGACGTCTGTTGAACAATCTGATCGAGCAACTAAACAACGACTCGCTTTTTACTCGCAAAAGAAATCGATCGCAAGATCTTTCTGCGAACGAAAACGAGTTGTGTGTGATTTGTCCCACTTCTCTCGCGTTCAACGTCGCTCGCTGGTCACGCCACCCGCACTCGATCGCATCAGTCCCACGACAACGCGCCGCCTGACTGGTACTCGATCACGCGCGTCTCGAAGAAGTTGCGTTCCTTCTTCAGGTCGATCATCTCGCTCATCCACGGGAACGGGTTCTCCTCCTGCGGGAACAGCGCTTCGATCCCGATCTGCTGAGCGCGCCGGTTGGCGATGTAGCGCAGGTACCCCTTGAACATCGGCGCGTTCAGGCCGAGCACTCCGCGCGGCATGGTGTCCTCGGCGTACGCGTACTCGAGGTCGACCGCCTTGCGGAACAGCGACCGGATCTCCTCGCGGAACTCCGGGGTCCACAACTGGGGGTTCTCGAGCTTGATCTGGTTGATCAGGTCGATGCCGAAGTTGCAGTGCATCGACTCATCCCGCAGGATGTACTGGTACTGCTCCGCTGCGCCCGTCATCTTGTTCTGGCGGCCAAGCGACAGGATCTGCGTAAAGCCGACGTAGAAGAACAGGCCCTCCATCAGGCAGGCGAACACGATCAGGCTCTTGAGCAGCTTCTGGTCGTTCTCGACCGTGCCGGTGGCGAAGTGCGGGTCGGTCAGAGTGTCGATGAACGGGATCAGGAATTCGTCCTTCGCCCGGATCGAGCCGACCTCGTGGTAGGCGTTGAAGATCTCGCCTTCGTCGAGGCCGAGCGACTCGACGATGTACTGGTAAGCGTGGGTGTGGATCGCCTCCTCGAACGCCTGCCGCAGGAGGAACTGGCGGCACTCCGGGGCGGTGATGTGGCGGTAAGTGCCCAGCACGATGTTGTTGGCGGCGAGCGAGTCGGCCGTGACGAAGAACCCCAGGTTGCGCTTGACGACACGACGCTCGTCCTCCGTCAGCCCGTTCGGGTCCTTCCAAAGCGCGATGTCGCGCGACATGTTGATTTCCTGCGGCATCCAGTGGTTCGCGCAGGTCGCAAGGTACTTCTCCCATGCCCACTTGTACTTGAACGGAACCAGCTGGTTGACGTCGGTCTGGCCGTTGATGATCCGCTTGTCGGCGGCGTTGACCCTCCTGTGTTCGGGCGGTTCGACGCGCTCCGCGGACGCCGGGGACCGCGATGCGGGCACGGCAGGCTGCAGCCCGGTCATCGGGTTCATCGGGGTCGGAGTGTCATCCCAGGCCAGCATTTCGTTGCTTCTCCTTGGTTTGGTTACTGACAGGCTTCACAGTCGGAGAAGCCGGGATCGCCGGGCTTCAGCATGCAGGCCTTGCCTTCGGGGTCGGGCATCGCCACCGCTCCGGGGTGGGCCGAGTGGCCGCCGTCGGTGGGTACCGCGTTCAACTGGCCGGTGCGGGTCGTCGTCGACTTCTCGGCGTGGGTGGCCCCCATCGTGCGCAAGTAGTACGTGGTCTTGAGGCCCCGCTTCCATGCCAGCTTGTAGGTGTCGTCCAGCTTCTTCCCGGACGCACCCGCCATATAGATATTGAGGGACTGCGCCTGGTCGATCCACTTCTGCCGCCGCGCGGCGCACTCGATCAGCCAGGCCGGCTCGACCTCGAATGCCGTCGCATAGAGCTGGCGCAGTTCGGCCGGGATCCGGTCGATCTTCGCCAGCGACCCGTCGAAGTACTTGAGGTCGGCGACCATCACCTCGTCCCACAGCCCCAGCCTCTTCAGGTCGCGTACGAGGTGCTCGTTGACGACCGTGAACTCGCCGGACAGGTTGGACTTGACGAACAGGTTCTGGAACGTGGGCTCGATGCATGCATCCACCCCGATGATGTTCGAGATGGTCGCGGTGGGAGCGATCGCCACGCAGTTGGAGTTGCGCATGCCGTGCTGCTTGATGCGCGCGCGGAGCGACTCCCAGTCCATCGTCGAGCTCATGTCGAGGTCGACCAGCGGCAGAGAGGAAGCCCCCTCGCCCTTGAGGGTGCCGCGCTGCTCCGCGAGGAGCCGCAGGCTGTCCTGGGGCAGGATGCCCCGGTCCCACAGGGACCCCGCGAAGGAGGAGTAGCGCCCGCGTTCCTCCGCGAGCTCGGTCGAGGCCCAGTACGCGTAGTAGCAGACCGCCTCCATGCTGCGGTCCGCGAACTCGACCGCCCCTTCGGAGGCGTACGGCGTCCGCATCATGTGGAGGCAGTCCTGGAACCCCATGATGCCCAGGCCGACCGGCCGGTGCCGGGCGTTGGAATTGCGCGCCTTCGACACCGCGTAGTAGTTGATGTCGATGACGTTGTCGAGCATCCGCATCGCCGTGCGGATCGTCTTCTTCAGCTTGGCGTGGTCCAGTTCGACTCCGCCCCGGCCGTCCGGCTTCATGTGCGCCGGCATGTTGACTGATCCGAGGTTGCAGACCGCGATTTCGCTGTCTGACGTGTTCAGGGTGATCTCGGTGCACAGGTTCGAGCTGTGGATCGTGCCCACGTGCTGCTGCGGCGACCGGAGGTTGCAGGCGTCCTTGAAGGTGATCCACGGATGCCCGGTCTCGAACAGCATCGACAGCATCTTTCGCCACAGGGCAAGCGCCGGCACGGCCTTGAACAGCTTCAACTCCCCGCGCGCCGCCTTCTCCTCGTAGCGGACATAAGCCTCCTCGAACGCCCGGCCGGTCTTGTCGTGCAGGTCAGGGCAGTCGCTCGGGGAGAACAGCGTCCAGTCGGCGCCTTCCATCACCCGCTTCATGAACAGGTCCGGGATCCAGTTCGCGGTGTTCATGTCGTGGGTGCGGCGCCGGTCGTCTCCGGTGTTCTTGCGGAGCTCGAGGAATTCCTCGATGTCCAGGTGCCAGGTTTCGAGGTAGCAGCACACCGCGCCCTTGCGCTTTCCACCCTGGTTGACCGCGACCGCAGTGTCGTTGACGACCTTCAGGAACGGCACGACGCCCTGACTCTTGCCATTGGTGCCCTTGATGTGCGAGCCGAGCGCGCGGACCGGCGTCCAGTCGTTGCCCAGCCCGCCTGCGTACTTGGCGAGCAGCGCGTTCTCCTTGATCGCCTCGTAGATGCCGTCCAGGTTGTCGGACACGGTGGACAGGTAGCAGGACGACAGCTGTGAGTGGCGCGTGCCGCTGTTGAACAGGGTTGGCGTCGAGCTCATGAAGTCGAAGCTCGACAGCACCTCGTAGAACTCGATCGCCCGCTCCTCGCGGTTGACTTCGTTCAGGGCCAGGCCCATCGCAACCCGCATGAAGAACGGCTGCGGCAGCTCGAAGCGGCGCCCGTCCTGGTGCAGGAAGTAGCGGTCATACAGGGTCTGCAGGCCAAGATAGTCGAACTGCAGGTCGCGGTCGGCGTTCAGCGCCGCCCCGAGCCGCTGCAGGTCGTATTGCCCGAGCCGCTCGTCGAGCAGGCCGACCTCGATGCCGTACTTGATGAAGCGGGGAAAGGACTCCGCATAGCGTGTGCGCATTTCCGCCTGGGTCGCCTCCTCGCCCAGGACCTCGCCGCGAACCGTGTGCAGCAGCAGGCGGGCGGTCACGTACGAGTAGGCGGGGTCCGTCTCGATCAATGCGCGGGACGCCAGGATCGCCGACTTGTAGACCTCCTCCAGCGGCACGCCGTCGTAGAGGTTCTTGACGGTCTCGCCCATGATGGCCGCGGGCGTGACGTAGTCGGTGAGGCCTTCGCACGCCGCGCGCACCACCGCCTCGATCCGCGGCATGTCCAGCGGAACGCGGTTGCCCTTCTCCATCATCGACAACGCCGGGGCGGTCGCATCCTGCCTCGACTGGCCTTCGCGAGCCCGCTCCTGCGTGCGCCGTTCGCGGTACAGCACATAGGCCCGGGCGATGTCATGGGCGCCGTCGCGCATCAGCGACAGTTCGACCTGATCCTGAACGTCCTCGATGTGAAAGGTGCCGCCGGCCGGCTGTCTGCGCAGCAGCGCCTGCACCACGCTCGCCGTGAGCTTCTCCACCTGTTCCCGGATCGCCGCCGAGGCAGCACCCTGGCCTCCGCGCACAGCGATGAAGGCCTTGGTCATCGCGACCGCGATCTTCGACGGCTCGAACGCGACGACCGCGCCGTTACGCCTGATGACCTTGTAGTCCGCGAAGGAAGTGGCGCGGACCGCGCCGCTGACCGTGCTCTCGACGAACGCCGCTCCCTCGACAGTGCGGAAACCGGCTCCCCCCAGGCCGCTTCCCGCGGCTTCCTGATACTGCATGCACCCTCCGAATCGTGTTCGATAGCGCCGGCAGGTCGTGGTCCGCGCCACGCGGACACACAATCCCTAGTCGTCGCTGCTGTCTGGTCCAAGCGCCGCGTTCCGCACCGGAGCGCCGCGGCGGCCGAAATTTCCGTCTCCTGCGCGGCCGCCCTTCCTGCACGGGCCGTCTCGCCGCCACGCAACACAAGATATTGTATGACCCTGAGTCGCTGGCACTATTTGTTGTGTGCAGCGATCTTAGGAAAGAAAGTGGGACTTGGTCAACAAGGGATTGCGACAGGGCCCTCGCAGCGAGCGCCAGCGGGGCGCGCGGCGACTCGCGCAACCCGCCCGGCACGGGCGCGACGGCGGTTCAGACGCGCGCGAAAGGCAGGGTGACGGACGCCGGCAGCAGCAGCCTGCGCCATTCGAAGCACGGCCCGGGGTCGGTCTTGCGGTCCGATGCGATGTCGCTGTGGCCGCACACCGCAGCGACCGGATACGCGGCGAAGAGCGCGTGCAGGGTCCGGTTGAGCGCCTCGTACTGCGCGTCGGTGAACGGCTCGAAGTCGGTGCCCTCGAGCTCGATGCCTACCGAGAAGTCGTTGCAGCGCTGCCGCCCCCGGAACTCGGAGGCTCCGGCATGCCAGGCCCTCCGCTCGAACGAGGCAAACTGCGTGACTGTTCCGTCGCGCTCGACCAGCAGGTGGGCGGACACGCGGATTCCGCCGAGATCGGCGAAAAAGGGGTGGGCGCGCGGATCAAGGCTGTTGGTGAAGAGCGCCCGCACCAGTCCACCTCCGTAGGCTCCAGGAGGCAGGCTGATGTTGTGGATGACGACCAGTTCGACCCGGGACCCGGCCGGTCGATCGTCGACGTTCGGAGACGGAACGTGGGCAACGCCCTGAAGCCACCCGTCGACCAGCGCCGTCATGTTTCGCGGGCTGGAGCGCCGCGGTCGGCGACGCTCACTTGATCTCGAGCCGCTGCATGCGGTAGCGCAGCTGGCGGAACGTGATTCCGAGCAGCTGTGCCGCCGCGGTGCGGTTGTATCGCGTCCGCTCTAGCGCGCGCCGGATGGCCTCGCGCTCGAGCGAGTCCAGGTACGAGGGAAGCGAGGAAGGCACGCCCTCGACGACGGCGAACCCGGCCGCAGGACCCTCGGTGCCGCCAGCAGCCGCGGGCACGCCGTCTTCGTCGGCCGGGATCGGCTCGGCCTCGATCGGCAGGTCGACCTCGGTCCCGGGCAGCATCAGGTCGTCGGCCATCAGCACGTCATCGCCGGCCAGGGCAACAGCGCGCTCGAGGATGTTCTCGAGTTCGCGCACGTTTCCCGGGAAGCGGTATGCGCTCAAGGCGCCAAGAGCGGCCGGCGACAGGCGCGCCTGCGGCGATCCCGAGCGGTCGGCGATGCGATGCAGGATCGCGTTCGCCAGCTGAGGAACGTCTTCCAGCCGGTCCCGCAACGGTGGCACGCGAACTTCGATGACGTTCAGCCGATAGAACAGATCCTGGCGAAAGCGCCCTTTCGCCACCAGCGCCGACAGGTCCTGGTGTGTCGCGCTGAGGATGCGCACATCCACGGGCTCTTCTGACGACGCGCCCACCTTGCGCACGCGCCGCTCCTGGATCGCACGCAGCAGCTTTACCTGCATCGCAAGCGGCAGTTCCGCCACCTCGTCGAGAAACAGTGTGCCGCCCGCGGCCGCCTGGAAGAAGCCCTCGCGGTCGCGGTCAGCGCCGGTGAAGGCCCCCTTCCGATAGCCGAAGAACTCGGCCTCCATCAGCGTTTCGGGAATCGCCCCGCAGTTCACGGGCACGAACGGATGCAGGCGCCGGCTCGACGCATCGTGGATGGCCCGCGCGGCCAGCTCCTTGCCGCTGCCGGACTCGCCGTGGATCGTCACCGGCGCCATGCTGTTCGCGAGCCGAACGATCATCGCCCGCAACTGATGCATCGCCGGGGCGACCCCGATCAGGCGTCCCAGCGCCGACGGGTCCGGCGCGTTCGCTTCGGCAGGCGCCCCCACGCGAACGGCCGAGCGGACGAGCATCCGCAACTGGTCGACATCGACCGGCTTGGTGAGGTAATCGAAGGCGCCCGCCTTCAGCGCCGCGACCGCGTTTTCAGCGCTGCCGAAGGCGGTGATGACGGCGATAGGTGGCCCTCCGCCCTGGGCTACTTCGCGCACGAGGTCCAGCCCGGTTCCATCCGGTAGCCGCATGTCGGTCAGGCAAAGGGAGTAACGGCGACATCCCAGCAGCGTCCGGGCCGAGCCGACGGACTCCGCGGTATCGACGTCGAGGCCGAGCCGCACCAGCGTCAGCGACAGCAGTTCCCGCAGGTCCGCTTCGTCGTCAACGACGAGAACGGCCGGCGAGCGGCCGGCCGTCGCTTCCCTTGGGCCCGTGCGCAGCGCTTCATTCATCGGATCGGGATCGTATCGAGGAAACCCTGGGCGTCAGCACCGGCAAGCGACCCGCGCCCGAAGCGCAGGAGGAAGCCTTCCCGCGTCGAGCCGTCGAGTTCGCGCCGCGCACCATAGGACAACTCCGCCCGATTCGTCACGCAGAACTCCCGTGCGAGGTACAGACCCAGGCCGGTACCCTGGGCCCGGGTCGTGAAAAACGGCTCGAACAGCGCGGCGCGCGCTTCGAAGGGCACACCCGGTCCGTCGTCGAAGACCCACAGTTGAGGTCGGTCCCCTTCGGGCGCCTGCTCGATCGCGATGCGCACCGAGCCGGGCCGTCCGGAGGCATACCGCAACGCGTTATCGACCAGGTTGTACATCACCTGCCGCAAGTGGGATTGCTCGAATTTCACGTGCAAACCCGGGGCGCTGTCCAGTTGGACGGCCTGTTGCGCAAGACCTCGGTCGCGCGCGAACTCGGCGAGGAACGAGCGCACGAATTCGCCGATCTCCAGGTCCTCGCCCAGCGGCGGCTCGCGCCGCGCCACCCTCAACACATCCTCGACCAGTCGGTTCAGCCGGCGCGTGTTCTCGCGGATGATCGTAGAGAGGCGCTTGAGCACCGGGTCTGCCGCATCCTCGCCCAACAACTGGCCGGCATGGCTTATGGCGGCCAGCGGATTGCGGATCTCATGGGCGATCGACGCTGTCAGCCGGCCCATCGCCGCCAGCTTCAGTTGCTGGGCGCGATCCTCCACGTCCCGCACGTCCTCCATGAAGATCACGAACTCATCCGTGGTCGGGGAGGCAGGACGGGCGAAGCGAGCGCGCAGCCTTGACTCCGGTGTCGTTTCCGGCGGTGCAGGCGCGGCTTCGACCGTGTTCGACCACGCGCCTTCGCTCCGGCCGCCTTCCACCCAGGCGACAAAGGCCGCCGCGAGGTCCCGTCCCTCCGGAAGTTCCGCCAGGCGCGTGCCGGTGAGCTGTGCCTGGGCTTCGAGTCCGAGCAGGCGCCGCGCGGAGCGATTGTTCGCCCGGACCTGGGTCGCGCGATCGACCACGATCACGCCCTGGTCCATCTGCGCGATGACGAGCCGGTTGATCGCCAGCTGGTTGTGCAGGTCGCGCCCACGCGTGCGAGCAAGCCTTTCCTGCTGGGCGAGCCGGGCACTGAGGGCGCGCAGCAGCGCGGTCACCGCGAACAGGGCCGCCCCGTAGACGCCGGCCTGGAACAGCAGCGACTCCGAGGCGTCCGCTGCCAGAGCGCGCAGGCCAGCGTCGACCAGGATCGCCAACACCGCCAGCGAACAAACGAAGAAGACCAGCAGTGACGGCAGCAGCAGGGAAGCCCCTGCCAGCGGCAACAGGAACAGGATTCCCCAGCCCGAGGCCACGCCGCCGCCCGTCACCATCAGCACGGTGATCGCCGCAAGATCGAGTACGAGCTGGCCGATCACCTGCGCGAGGAAGCGGCGATGGACGTACAGGGCGAGTCCGGCGAACACGGCACCCGCCGCGAAGTACAGCAGCGAGGCAAGTAGTGCCCATTGCAGCCCGCCCGGCGACAAGACAGGGCGCACGCCCGACGCTGCGCTTGCGAGCACCAGCGCGCTGGCGACGATCACGCGCGTGCTGGCGAAGTACTCGAGCGTTCTCCAGGGCGCTTCCGCGGAATCGAAGGCCGGCTGCCCATCCAGCAGCGGCTCGATTCCGCCGGCCGCAGACGGCGTTCCTACGCCGTCTTCACGCGGCAGGCGGGTTGCGGCGGTGTTCTTCACAGCAGAAAAACCGATCGCCCAGGGTCAGGGCTTCCTGGCGCGGCACGTGCAGTCCGCACGTTGCGCAACTCACCATGGCCTGCGGCGCCGGGGGGCGTGCATCGCGCCCTCGCGCGCTTCCGCCGGCATCGCGACGTCGCATCGAGCGCCACGCCAGGTACACGACGGCGGCGAGCACAAGGAAAAATGCGATTCGTCCCATCAGGCGCGCTGAAGCAGGACTTCGATCACGAAGCGGCTGCCGACGTAGGCCAGCATCAGCATGGCAAACCCGGTCAAGGTCCAGCGCAGGGCAGTGCGGCCACGCCAGCCGAACACCATGCGCCCCACGAGCAGGGCGGCGAAGATGATCCAGGCGGCGAACGTGAACACGGTCTTGTGGTCGAACCGCAGCGCCCGCCCGAAGATCTCCTCGGAGAAGAAGATGCCGCTGACCAGCGTCGCGGTCAGCAGCACAAACCCGGCCCCGATCAGGCGGAACAGCACCGTTTCCATCGCGAGCAACGGTGGCAGCCGGTCCAGGAAATGGGCCAGGCGGCCGCCGCTGGCCGAAGCTGTCTCGCCATGCAGCCGCCTGTCCATGGAAGCCATCAGCAGCGCGTGCATCGCGGCGATCGTCAGCAGGCTGTAGGCCAGGATCGCGAGCAGCAGGTGAACCCGGAACATGGGCGCGTCGGTCGCCTGGCCCAGGATCGCGCCGGGATAGGCCAGCGGCAGGAGCGCCGTGATGGCGGCCAGCGGCAGCACGAGCAGGAACAGGCCACGGGACGCGGAGAAGAACGACTCGATCCAGACGATCAGTGCGGTCAGCCACAAGGTCGCCGACAACGCCAGGGCGAAGCCGAAACGCAGCTGCCCGTCCTCGTAGGCGCCGTGGACCAGCAGCACGCCGTGCAGCCCGACGGCGAGTGCGAGCACCGGGCCGTGCCACACCGGCGCGCGCGCGGACTCGGTCTCCAGTGTGAGCCACTCGCGCCAAGCGACGAACAGATAGAGCACGGCGACTGCGCCGTACAATACGAACCATTCGGAGCGTAGCGGCATGAATCTTTATACCATGCAGGCGCTCCCTTCTCGCTGACCTCCCCGATGCTGGAACAACTGACAACCAAGCTGGCGCGCGTCGTCAAGACGATGCGTGGCCAGGCGCGTCTCACCGAAGAGAACATGCAGGAGATGCTGCGCGAAGTGCGCGTGGCACTGCTCGAAGCCGATGTCGCACTGCCGGTGGTACGCGACCTCATCGCCCGCATCAAGGAGCGAGCCCTAGGCGAGGAAGTCGTGGGCAGCCTGACGCCGGGCCAGGCGCTGGTGGGGGTGGTGCAGCGGGAACTGACGCTGCTGATGGGCGGAGACCTCGCCGATCGCGAGCGCGACATCAACCTCGCCACCCAGCCTCCCGCGGTGGTTCTGCTGGCCGGACTGCAGGGCGCCGGCAAGACGACGACCGCCGGCAAGCTGGCGCGCTGGCTCAAGGACGAGCGCAAGAAGAAGGTGCTGGCGGTGTCGACCGACGTCTATCGGCCCGCGGCGATCGAGCAGTTGAAGACCGTCGCGACACAGGCCGGTGCCGAGTTCTTTCCGTCGAGCACCGGCGACAAGCCGGTCGACATCGCGGCCCGCGCCCTGGACCACGCAAAGAGGCACTTCTTCGACGTGCTGATCGTCGACACTGCCGGCAGATTGGCGATCGACGAGGAAATGATGCAGGAGGTCGCGGCCCTCGAAGCGCGCCTGCAGCCCATCGAGACGCTGTTCGTCGTGGACGCGATGCTCGGCCAGGACGCCGCGAACACGGCGAAGGCATTTGCCGACCGCCTGCCGCTCACCGGGGTCATCCTGACCAAGCTCGATGGCGACTCGCGTGGCGGCGCGGCGCTGTCGGTTCGGCAGATCACCGGCAAGCCGATCAAGTTCGTCGGCGTCGGCGAGAAGCTGACCGGTTTCGAGCGCTTCCAGCCGGAGGGCATGGCCGGACGGATCCTCGGCATGGGCGACATCGTCGCCCTCGTCGAGGATGTCAGGAAAACGGTCGATGTCGAGAGCGCGCAGAAACTGGCCAAGCGCATGCAGTCGGGCGAGAAATTCGACCTGAACGACTATCGCGAGCAGATCGGGCAGATGCGCAAGATGGGCGGACTGTCCGGCATGCTGGACAAGCTTCCGGCCCAGCTCGCCCAGGCGGCCAGTCAGGTCAAGGCCGCCGACAGCGAGAAGCAGATCCGCCGCATCGAGGGCATCATCAGCGCAATGACGCCTGCCGAACGCGCAAAGCCGGACCTCATCAAGGCATCGCGCAAGCGCCGCATCGCGGCCGGGGCCGGCGTGCCGGTGCAGGAAGTGAATCGCATGCTCAACCAGTTCGAGCAGATGCAGGCGATGATGAAGCAGATGAAGAAGGGCGGACTCGCGAAGATGATGCGCGGACTGGGGCGCATGCCCGGCATGCCGGGCATGCCGAAGCGATAGCGGCCCGACTCACCCGACCCGCGGAGGAGGCGCCGGCGGTTCGGCCGGGATGTTCATCGGGGAAGGCGCGTAGTGCCAGCGGCTCCTCCATGCGGCAAGCACCGCGTCGGGGTACTCCTTGCGACCGCGACTTCCGTTGTAGCGGCCGAGCGCCATGAACAGGTCGCCCTTTTCGATGTCCAGGTAGTGCCGCAGGATGACCGTGCCGTAGCGCAGGTTAGTCCGCATGTCGAAGAGCCGCCGCGGATCGCCGTCTCCTATGACCTGCGTCCAGAACGGCATCACCTGCATCAGGCCGCGGGCACCGGCGGCCGAGATCGCGTACTTGCGGAAGTTGCTTTCGACCTGGATCAGTCCGAGGACGAGTTGCCGGTCCAGCCCCGAGCGCAGGCACTCATAGTCCAGCGTCTTCAGGAATTCCAGGCGCGCGCTGAATTCCGGGATCTTCGCCTTCAGGCGTTCCGACATTTCGCCGAGCCAGCCGTAGTGCGCAAGACGCTCCTCGGGCCTGTCGATGGGCCGCTCGCGCGGCCGTTCCTCGGCGATCTGCGCCGCAAGCGCGGTGCGCACGGAGTCGGCCAGCGGCTCGTACTGCTGCGCGCCTCCGAATGCGGTCCGGGGCAGCACGGCGAGCGCTGCTGCCGAGATCAGCAGACGGCGTCGGCCGGAGGCGCGCGGCACCGTCAACGGCCGCCGAGCCGGTCCCGGACGAACGCGACGGCGTCACCGGCCGGGATCGGTGTGGTCTGCAGCGTGCGCCGGTCAACGTACTCGACCTTGCCCTCCTTCAGTCCGCGTTCGCCGATCGTCAACCGGTGCGGTATCCCGATCAGCTCCATTTCCGCGAACATCACGCCGGGGCGCTCGTCCCGGTCGTCCAGCAGCACGTCGACGCCCGCCGCCTGCAGTTCGGCGTACATCCGGTCCGCCATCAGGCGCACCTGTTCCGACTTGCCGTAGCCAACCGGCGTCAGGACCACCGAGAACGGCGCGATCGGCTCGGGCCAGATAATGCCGCGCTCGTCGTGATTCTGCTCGATCGCCGCGCCCAGGAGCCGGGTCACGCCGATGCCGTAGCAGCCCATCAGCATCCGCGCTGGCCGCCCTCCTTCGTCGGTGAAGCTGAGGTTCATGGTCTCCGGATACGGCAGGCCGGCGAAGACATGGCCGACCTCGATGCCGCGCTGAATCGCAAGCGTGCCCTTGCCGTCGGGCGAAGGATCGCCCGCCACGACGCTGCGCGCGTCCGCGACGATCGGCTCGGGCAGGTCCCGGCCCCAGTTGGCGCCGGTAAAGTGGAAGTCCTCCACGTTCGCGCCGCAGACGAAGTCGCTCATGTTCGCCACCGTGCGGTCGGCGACGACCTTGACCGGCCTGCGTGTACCGATCGGGCCAAGGTACCCCGGCCGGCATCCGAACGTGTCCAGGATCTCGGCCTCGGTGGCGAACCGGAAGCCGCCCCTCAGGCCTTCCACCTTTCCGACCTTCACTTCGTTGAGTTCGTGGTCGCCACGAACCAGCACGAGCCAGACCTCGGCCGGCATCGGACCGCCCTTGTCGTCCTGTCGGTCGACGGCGAGCACGATCGACTTCACCGTGCGCGCCAGAGGCATTCCGAGCAGGCGCGCCACGTCTTCGCACTTCTCCTTGCCGGGCGTCGGCGTCTTGACCAGCGCCTCGGCGGGCGCCGCGCGCCGCGCGATCAAGGGCAGAGCCTCCGCCATCTCGATGTTCGCCGCATAGTCCGAGGTCGGGCAATACGCGATCGCGTCCTCGCCCGTGTCGGCGATGACCTGGAACTCGTGGCTGGCCTTGCCGCCGATATTGCCCGTGTCGGCAGCGACCGCGCGAAACGTCAGCCCCATGCGGCTGAAGATGCGCCCGTACGCGTCATACATGGCGCGGTAGCTCGCCATCGCGCCCGCCTCGTCCTTGTCGAACGAATAGGCGTCCTTCATGGTGAACTCGCGGCCACGCATCACACCGAAGCGCGGCCGCCGCTCGTCGCGGAACTTGGTCTGGATGTGGTAGAAGTTCGCGGGCAGCTGCTTGTAGCTCTTGAGCTCCTCGCGCGCGATATCGACGATCACTTCCTCGCTGGTCGGCTGCACGATGAAGTCGCGGTCGTGGCGGTCCTTCAGGCGCAGCAGCTCCGGCCCCATCTTCTGCCAGCGCCCGGACTCCATCCACAGCTCCGCCGGCTGCACCACGGGCATCAGGAGCTCCACCGCACCGGCCCGGTTCATTTCCTCACGGATGATCTGCTCGATCCTGCGGATCGATCGCAGCCCCATCGGCATGTAGGTATAGATGCCGGCGGCGAGCTTCTTGATCATGCCCGCGCGCAACATCAGGGAGTGACTGATCACCTCCGCATCGGAAGGTGCCTCTTTCTGGGTGGAGATGAAGAATTGGCGTGCGCGCATGCCGGAAATCCGTTCTGAACCCGTGTTGTGCCCTCGAAAAACCGGCCCCTATAATCGGTCGCAGATTCTAAAGGTTCAGGGGTTGGCATGCTGGACAAGGACGGGTACCGCCCGAACGTCGGCATCATCCTGCTCAACAGTCGCAACGAGGTCTTCTGGGGTAAACGGGTCAAGCAGCATTCGTGGCAGTTCCCGCAGGGCGGGATCAAGTACGGCGAATCGCCGGAGCAGGCGATGTTTCGCGAGCTCTGGGAGGAAGTCGGGCTGAAGTCCGAGCATGTGAGGATCGTGGGTCGCACGCGCGAGTGGCTGCGTTACGAAGTCCCCGAGCAGTGGATCCGGCGCGAATTGCGCGGCAACTACCGCGGGCAGAAGCAGATCTGGTTCCTGTTGCGCCTGCTCGGGCGAGACTGCGACGTCTGCCTGCGCGCGACGACGCACCCCGAGTTCGACGCCTGGCGCTGGCACGAATACTGGGTGCCGCTCGAGACTGTCATCGAGTTCAAGCGCGACGTCTACCAGCAGGCGCTGCTCGAGTTGTCTCGCTTCGTCTTCAAGCCGGGGCGGCCCCACGCGAAGGCGATGCATCCGCGCCCGGGCGCCCACCTCGAGACTGGCGTGCCGGCCGCCGCCGTCGTGTCTGTGCCGGAGCCGCCAACCGAGGCCGCCTGAAACTAGGTCAGAACGAGGTTGTCGCGGTGTATGAGCTCGGGTTCTTCGATGAACCCGAGCACCGACTCGATCTCGCCCGTAGGCCTCCGCGCAATCTGCCGTGTCTGGCCACTCGAGTAGTTCACGAGCCCGCGAGCGATCTCCCGGCCCTGCGGATCCAGACAGGCGACCACGTCGCCGCGCTGGAACTCGCCCTGCACTTCGACCACCCCGATCGGCAGCAGGCTCTTGCCGCCCGCGGCGAGCGCCCTGGCGGCGCCGGCGTCCACCAAGATGCGACCCTTGAGCAACAGATGGTCGGCCAGCCACTGCTTGCGCGCCGTCAGCACCTCGGTTGCCGCCGTGAGTTGCGTCCCGATCGGTTCGCCGGCGGCGAGCCGCAGCAGGACGTCGGGTTCCCGGCCGGATGCGATCACGGTGTGCGCGCCGCTACGCGCGGCCCGCTTCGCGGCGAGGATCTTGGTGAGCATGCCACCGCGCGCGATCGCGCTGCCGGCTCCGCCTGCCATCGCTTCCAGCGACGGGTCGCCGGCAGTGGCGTTCGCGATCAGGGTCGCAGCGGCATCACGGCGGGGATCGGCGGAGTACAGGCCAGCCTGGTCGGTCAGTATCACGAACGCGTCGGCCTCCACCAGGTTGGTGACGAGCGCGCCCAGCGTGTCGTTGTCTCCGAACTTGATCTCGTCGGTGACCACCGTGTCGTTTTCATTGATCACCGGCACCACACCAAGATCGAGCAGCGTGAAGAGCGTCGAACGGGCGTTCAGGTAGCGCGGCCGGTCGGCCAGATCGGCGTGCGTCAGCAGCACCTGCGCCGTCTGGACTCCGTGCTGCGCGAAGTGGGACTCGTAGGCGCGCGCAAGGCCCATCTGGCCGACGGCAGCCGCGGCCTGCAGTTCGTGGATCTGCTGCGGCCGCTTCGACCAGCCGAGCCGCTGCATACCCTCTGCGATGGCGCCGCTCGAGACCATCACCACCTGCTTGCCCTGCCGCCGCAACAAGGCGACCTGGGTTGCCCAGCGCGAAATCGCATCCAGGTCCAGGCCTCGCCCGTCGTTCGTGACGAGACTGCTGCCCACCTTGACGACCACCCGACGGGCTGAAGCGACGGCCGAAGTCATCTGGCTCCCCCGTCCGTTTCCGCTTCGCCCTCCTCCGCAGCCGTTCGCCGAGATCTCTTGCCCTCAAGGAACCGGGCAATCTCGGCGCATAGCTCGCGGCACCCCTCGCCGGTTGCAGCCGAGACAGCGAACACCGGTGCCTTCGTCCGCATCCGGCGCCTGAATTCGGCGATCGCGGCGGCACGGTCCTCCGGGGCGATCAGGTCGATCTTGTTGAGCACCAGCCACCGTGGTTTCCTGTGCAATTGCTCGTCGTATTTGCGCAGTTCGGCGGCGATGGCGCGTGCATCCCTTGCCGGATCGCTCCCATCGACCGGACGGCAATCGACCACGTGAAGCAGCAAACCGGTGCGGCTCAGGTGGCGCAGGAACTGGAGGCCCAGCCCGGCGCCCTCGGCGGCGCCCTCGATGAGGCCGGGAATGTCCGCCACCACGAAGCTCTGCTCGGGGCCGACCCGCACGACGCCGAGGTTTGGATGCAGTGTGGTGAACGGATAGTCGGCGACCTTGGGCCGTGCATTCGACACCGCGCGGATAAACGTCGACTTGCCGGCATTCGGCATGCCGAGCAATCCGACATCCGCCAGCACGCGCAGCTCGAGTTGCAGGTGGCGGTGTTCGCCCGCCTCTCCCGGAGTGAACTCGCGCGGAGCGCGGTTGGTGCTCGACTTGAAGTGGAGGTTGCCCAGGCCGCCCTTGCCGCCGCGCGCGAGCAGCGCGCGCTGGCCGTGACGGGCAAGGTCGGCGATGCGCGCCCCGGTGTCGGCGTCCACGATCACCGTGCCCACCGGCATCCGCAGTTCGATGTCGCCGCCGGCCGCTCCGTAACAGTCTGCGCCGCGGCCCCTCTCGCCATCTTCCGCCTGGTGGCGGCGGGCGTAGCGGTAGTCGATCAGGGTGTTGATGTTGCGGTCGGCGACCGCGAACACGCTGCCTCCGCGTCCACCGTCGCCGCCGTCGGGTCCGCCCTTCGGGATGAACTTCTCGCGCCGGAACGAAGCGCTGCCGTCGCCGCCCTTGCCGGCCGCGACTTCGATGGTTGCTTCGTCGACGAACTTCATGTGGGACAGTCGGAAAAGAAAAAGCCCCGCCGCGAGCGGCAGGGCTTTTCAAACGAGCTTCTGCCGCGGCGGATCAGGTGCTCGGTTCGGCGCTCGGCTCGACGCTCACGACGCGACGGTTCTGCGCCCCCTTGACGTCGAACTTGACGTGGCCCGCGGCAGTGGCGAACAGTGTGTGATCGCGCCCCATGCCTACGTTGTCGCCCGCGTGGAACTGGGTGCCGCGCTGGCGGACGATGATCTGGCCCGGCTCGATCCCCTGACCGCCGAACACCTTCACGCCCAGTCGCTTCGCCTGGGAGTCGCGGCCGTTGCGTGACGACCCGCCTGCTTTCTTGTGTGCCATGGTTTCGCTCCTGCTGCGCTCTTCGTCCGACCGCGGTCAGGCGATCGAATCGATGCGCAATTCCGTGAAGTTCTGACGATGTCCACCGTGTTTCTGGAAGTGCTTCCGCCGGCGCATCTTGAAGATCGTGACCTTGTCGTGGCGGCCGTGGCCGACCACCGTCGCGACCACGGAAGCGCCGGCCACGAACGGGGCCCCCACCTTCACGTCGTCGCCATCGCTGACGGCGAGCACCTCGGACAGCGTCACCTGCTGCCCGACCTCGGCACCCAACGTTTCGACCTTCACCGTGTCGCCCGGCGCCACCCGGTACTGCTTGCCACCGGTCTTGATGACTGCATGCATGTCTGTTCTCCTGCCGCGGACGCTGCCGACACCCCCTGGTGTCTCGCTGCCCCGTCCCCGGACCTTGCCCGCTGTCGCGGGCGCGCTCTCTGCCGCTATCTTCCGCGGATGCCGAAGTCGCCGGGGGCGGCCTGCGGCCAGCCCACGACGCGCATTCCGCCACTGACAGCCCTGCCTGCGGCCATGGCGCAGCGCGGAAAGCCTTGGATTATCACACCCCTGGCATGGGCGCGTCAAACCCCTTTCCGGCCCCTCCCGCCGCCCGGCGGAACGGATCGGGAC
>JAOUJD010000146.1 GCA_029883565.1 Burkholderiaceae bacterium | reverse complement strand
CGCGATGCAGGCGCAGGTCGAACCGCAGTTCCTGTTCAACTCGCTGGTCGGCATCGAGGCCCTGTACCAGAAGGACGCGCCCGCGGCCGCCGCGAACCTGGACCGTCTGATCCAGTACCTGCGCGTCGCCCTGCCCCGGCTGCGTGAGCCGGGCTCGAGCATCGCCGCCGAACTGGACCTGGTTTCCGCCTACCTCGCCCTCGTCACATCGCTGCACGGCGGCCGGCCCGAGCTGTCCGTGACGGTTGGTGAAGACTGCCGCGAGGCGCGCTTCTATCCGATGCTGCTGCTGCCGCTCATCCAGCGAGCGGTTCGCGATGACGACGGCGTCCTGCCGGAGTCCATCCGCATCGGCGCGCAGAAGACCGGCGACGACATCGTGATCGTGACGCGTATCGCCCGCGCGGGAGGCTGCGACGAGGACTTCGAACTCGGGCGGGTGCGCGAGCGGCTCGAGGGTCTTTACGGAGACCGGGCCGCGCTCGACTGCTTGGAGCTCGGCCCGCACACGACGCAGTTCACGCTGCGGGTCCCGGCGGCCGGCTAAGCTAGTGGCATGAGCTCGCCGACGGCGATCGTTGCGGAAGACGAAGCGACCCTGCGCGGCCAGCTGGTCGAGCAGCTTGGCCAGCTATGGCCGGAACTGGCCATCGTGGGAGAAGCGTCGGACGGCGTTCAGGCGCTGCGCCTGCTCGACGAGCATCGGCCGGACGTGATGTTCCTCGACATCCAGATGCCAGGGGCCACCGGCCTCGAGGTCGCGCGGCAGGCCAACGGCCGCTGCCACGTCGTGTTCGTGACGGCCTACGACCAGCACGCGGTAGCCGCTTTCGACCAGGGGGCCATCGATTACGTTCTCAAGCCCGTGTCCGCCGCTCGCCTGTTCACCGCGGTGTCACGAGTCAAGCAACGTCTCGGCTCGCCTCCCGCGCAGCTCGACGCGGTGCTCGGCAGCCTGCCGGCGGCTGGCGGACTGCACGCCGTCGCCAGGCAGTATCTGCGCTGGATCAACGCTTCCGTAGGACAGAACCTCAAGCTGATCACGGTCGACGAGATCAGCTATTTCCAGGCGGACAACAAGTACACGCGCGTCGTCACCGCAGAAGGTGAAGCGCTGATCCGCAAGCCGCTGAAGGAACTGGTGGATGAACTGGATCCGAACCAGTTCTGGCAGATCCACCGTTCGACACTCGTCAATGCGAGTGCGATCGCCGGCGTCACGCGTGACTTCAGGGGTCGCATGCTGGTGAAACTGAAGGCGCGCCCGGAAACACTCCTCGTCTCGGACAGCTACACGCACAAGTTCCGCCAGATGTAGCCTCGCGCGACGCGCAGCGCCGCGACGCCGCCCCCGGCGGACCGGTGCAAGGCGGACCCGCCATGGCGTCGACCTTGGTAATGGGTTCGGATGGAAGCGTCACTTGCCGTGCCGAGTCCCTCCGATTTGGGCACGCCGTCCCCATATAATCGCTTCGAACGAGGGGAAATCCATATGGCAGCCATGAAACACGCCCGCGTGCTGATCCTCGGATCAGGCCCGGCCGGGTACACCGCAGCGATCTACGCCGCGCGCGCGAACCTGAAGCCGATGCTGATCACCGGCCTCGCGCAAGGCGGTCAGTTGATGACCACCACGGAAGTCGACAACTGGCCTGCCGACGCAGAGGGCGTCCAGGGCCCGGACCTGATGGCCCGCTTCCTGGCGCACGCCGAGCGCTTCAGCACGGAGATCGTGTTCGACCACATTCACACGGCCAAGCTCGCCGAGCGGCCCATCCGGCTGATCGGTGACAGCGGCGAATACACCTGCGATGCGTTGATCATCGCCACCGGCGCCAGCGCGATGTACCTGGGCCTGCCGTCGGAGGAGGCCTTCATGGGCCGCGGAGTCTCCGGCTGCGCCACCTGCGACGGGTTCTTCTACAAGGGCCAGGACGTCGCCGTCGTCGGCGGGGGAAACACCGCGGTCGAGGAAGCGCTGTATCTCGCGAACATCGCCAGGAAGGTGACGCTGATCCACCGTCGCGACAAGTTCCGCGCCGAGCCGATCATGGTCGACCACCTGATGGAAAAGGTGAAGGAGGGCAAGATCGAGCTCAAGGTCCATAACGTGCTCGACGAGGTGCTCGGTAACGATGCGGGCGTGACGGGCGTGCGGATCAAGAGCGTGCAGACGGGCGCAACCGAGGACGTATCCCTGCAGGGGGTGTTCATCGCCATCGGACACCGCCCCAACACCGAGATCTTCGCGGACCAGCTGGAGATGGTGAACGGCTACATCGTCACCAAGTCCGGGCTGGCCGGCATGGCGACCGCGACGAGCGTGCCCGGCGTGTTCGCCGCCGGCGACGTGCAGGACCATGTCTACCGCCAGGCCATCACGAGCGCGGGAACCGGCTGCATGGCCGCGCTGGATGCACAGCGCTACCTGGAGAACCAGGAAACCGCGGCCAGCGACAAGCGGGAAGCGCTGCCCGCCTGAGCGGCGGCGGCGCGCAGGGCCGCACCGTGGGCCGGCCATTGAAGGACCTGGCGCAGCTCGGCGCGCTGCGCGACCAGCTCGCCGCCGACAAGCGCGAACGCGAGCGCATCGAGGCCGAGCAAAAGGCGCGCTCGGCGCATGCGCACAAGGCCGCCAGCGAATTCCGCGACGCGGTCGGCGACGTCACTCCGCTGGCCATCCGGTCCCGCGCGGAACACGACCGACCGCCCCATCCGCCGCTGCCGAAGAAGCGCTGGGAAGACGACGAACAGGTGCTCGTGGCCTCGGTGTCGGACGAGTTCGAGATCGACACGCTGCTGCACACCGACGACGAGCTTTCATTCCGCCGTCCCGGCGTGGGACCGGACGTGCTGCGCAAGCTGCGGCGCGGCGATTGGGTGATCCAGGACGAGATCGACCTCCACGGCTGCCGCACCGACGAAGCGCGCGAACTGCTCGCAGGGTTCCTGCGGGAAGCGATGAAGCGGGGCCTGCGCTGCGTGCGCATAGTGCACGGCAAGGGCCTCGGCTCCAGGGACAAGCAGCCGGTACTGAAGGGCAAGACGCGTGTCTGGCTCGCGCAGCGCGACGAGGTGATCGCCTTCTGCCAGGCGCGGCCGGCCGAAGGCGGTAGCGGCGCGCTGGTCGTGCTGCTCAAGCCCGGCGGCGGCCGGCCGTGACGGACACCGCGGGCCTGTTGTTCGCCGTCGAACTGGTCGCGGTGCTCGGCGCCGCCTTTTCGGGCTTTGCCGAGTCGCAACGCAAGGACATGGACGTCGTCGGCGTCTTCACCGTGGCGTTCGTCACGGCCTTCGGCGGAGGAACGCTGCGCGATGTGCTGCTCGAACGCCGCCCCTTCTTCTGGGTCGAGCACGAAAACTACGTGATCCTGATCTTCGCGCTGTCGCTGCTGGCCACCCCGATCATGCGGCACGCCCACCGCATCATCCCGAACGTCGGTTTCATCGCGGCCGACGCCATCGGCCTCGGATTCTTCAGCATCGTGGGCGTGTCGCTCGCCCTGGACGCCGGCATGCCGACCTTCACGGCCACGATGATGGGGGTGATCACAGGCGTCTTCGGTGGCGTGCTGCGGGACGTGATACTCAACGAGGTGCCGATCGTGCTGCGCGACAACCGCCCGTACGCGACGACGGCGTTCCTCGGCTGCTGGTTCTACGTGCTGATGCGCGGAGTCGGCGCCGCGGAAGCGCTGGCGCTGTGGACGTCCGCGGGACTGATCACCGCCACGCGACTCGTCGCGTGGCGCAACGACTGGTCGCTGAAGTGAGCGGCCGGCGCGCGCGCGGCTAGACCGCCGCTTCGCCTTCCTCGCCGGTACGGATGCGGATCACCTGCTCGACCGGGCGCACGAAGATCTTGCCGTCGCCGATCTTGCCGGTGCGGGCCGCGCGCATGATCGACTCGATCGCGCGTTCGACCAGCGCATCGGGCACGACTGCCTCCACCTTCACTTTCGGCAGGAAATCCACCACGTACTCGGCGCCGCGGTACAGCTCCGTGTGGCCCTTCTGCCGCCCGAAGCCCTTGACCTCGGTGACGGTCAGGCCGTTGACGCCGACGTCGGCGAGGGCCTCGCGCACCTCGTCCAGCTTGAATGGTTTGATGACAGCCGTGATCTGTTTCATAGGTCTTCCCCGATCGGTTCAGGACAATTCTAGGGCCATCCGGCCTCCCGCTCAGGCACTTTCCTCGCGAAAGCGGTTCGTGATCGGATAGCGCCAGTCCCGTCCGAAGCCCCGGTGCGTGACCCGGATACCCACCGGCGACTGGCGCCGCTTGTACTCGGACAGCCGGATCATCCGCACCACGCGGCGCACGACCGCCTCGTCGAGCCCCGCGGCGACGATGTCCGGGATCGCGAGCCCTTCCTGCATGTACAGCTCGATGATGCGGTCCAGCACGTCGTAGGGCGGCAACGAGTCCTGGTCCTTCTGGTCAGGCTTGAGCTCCGCGCTCGGCGCCCGGGTCAGTATCCGTTCGGGAATCACCGGCGACACACCATTGCGGTACCTGCACAGCCGGTACACCAGCGTCTTGAGGATGTCCTTGATCACCGCGAAGCCGCCGGCGAGATCGCCGTACAGCGTCGAGTAGCCCACGGCCGTCTCCGATTTGTTGCCGGTGGTCAGCACGATCGACCCGTACTTGTTCGACAGCGCCATCAGCAAGGTGCCGCGGATGCGCGCCTGCAGGTTCTCTTCAGTCGTGTCCCAGGGCAGGCCGCGGAATTCGCGCGCGAGCGTGGCGAGGAAGGCGTCGAAGGCGGGCTTGATCGGGAGCACGTCGCAGCGGACGCCGAGGTTTTCCGCGAGTTGCGCGGCATCGTCCAGGCTCATCTGTGCCGTGTACTGCGACGGCATCATCACCGCCCGCACGCGCTCCGGACCGAGCGCGTCCACCGCGACGGCCAGCGTCAGCGCCGAATCCACCCCACCCGACAGTCCGATCAGGGCGCCCGGAAACCCGTTCTTCCCGACATAGTCACGCACGCCGAGGACCAGCGCCGAATAGGCCAGTGCCTCCTGCGCCGGCTGCGGTTCAAACGCGCCCGGCTGCGGCACACCGTCGACGAAATCGACGAGCAGCAGGGCCTCGTCGAAATGCGGCGCCGCCGCGGTCACGCCGCCGCCAGCGTCGAGCACGAACGACGCGCCGTCGAACACCAGTTCGTCCTGGCCGCCAGCGAGATTCGCGTACACGGCAGCCAGTCCGAAGCGGCACACGTTGGTGCGCATGATCTGCAGGCGTTGCTGCTGCTTGCCGAGGTGGAATGGCGAGCCGTTCAGCACCAGCAGCACCTGGGCACCGGCGGCCTGCGCACACTCCGGCGCATACGGGAACCACGTGTCTTCGCAGATGTTGATCCCGAAGCTGGTGCCGTTCGCCTCGAAGACGAACGGGCGATTGTCCGGCGTGAAGTAGCGCTGCTCGTCGAATACGTCGTAGTTCGGCAGGTCGTGCTTGCAGTACGTGCCCAGGACCATGCCGCCCGCGACCAGCGAGGCCGCGTTGAAGCGGCGGCCCTCGCGCGCCATCGGATGGCCGACGACGACCTTCATCTCGGGAAACTGCAGCAGTTGCGCACACAGCTTCTGAAGGGCAGCATCCGTCGCTGCGTAGAATGCCCGGCGCAGCAGCAGGTCCTCGGGCGGGTAGCCGGTCAGCGAAAGCTCGGGAGTCAGCAGCACGTGGGCGCCGCCGGCCGCCGCCTGCCGGGCGGCATCGACGATCTTCCGGCTGTTGCCCTCGAAGTCGCCGACGGTGCAATTCAGCTGCGCGACCGCGACTTTGACTTTCGAGCTCATTGATGAAGCGGCGATGAAGGACCAGGCGGGATCGATGAATTATCGCACGCGCATCGTGGCCGACCTTGACAGCATCGGCCCGGCCCGCTGGAACGACCTGCTCCGTTCGGGGCACGCCAACCCCTTCATGCGCTTCGAGTACCTGCAGGCGCTGCATTCCACCGGATGCGCGAGCGAACGCACCGGCTGGGAACCGCAGTACCTGACCTTGTGGGATGGTGCGTCCGATTCCAGGCTGGTGGCAGCCGCGCCGCTGTACCGCAAGCATCACTCCTACGGGGAATATGTGTTCGACTGGGCCTGGGCGGACGCGCACGCACGCAACGGCGTCCAGTACTACCCGAAATGGCTGGTCGCGGTGCCGTTCACGCCGGTGCCTGGTACGCGCCTGCTCGCGCACGACGCCGCCGGGCGCGATGCCCTCGCACGGGCGCTCCATCGGCACGCGGCGGCGTCGGCGCTGTCATCCGTGCACGCGCTGTTCCTTCCCGAGGCCGAGGCGCAGGCCCTCGCGGCGCTCGGCTACATGACGCGACGATCGGTCCAGTTCCACTGGTTCAACCGCGGCTACGCCGCGTTCGACGACTATCTCTCCGCACTCACGCAGCCCAAGCGGAAGAAGGTGCGCGCCGAGCGCCGCAAGGTCATGGAAGCCGGGATCACGTTCGCCCGCAAGGTCGGCCGCGAGATCACCGAGGCGGACTGGACTTTCTTTGCAGGCTGCTATGGCCGCACCTATGCGTCCCATCACTCGACGCCCTACCTGACGCGCGAGTTCTTCCTCGCTCTCGCGCAGACGATGCCCGAGTCGCTGCTGCTGGTGATCGCTGCCCGGGGAGACCGGCCGCTGGCCGCGTCACTGGCGCTCTTCGACCAGGGGCGCCTTTACGGGCGCTACTGGGGCGCGGTCGAGACCGTGCCCTGCCTGCATTTCGAGACGAGCTACTACCAGATGATCGAGTTCGCCATCGAGCGCGGCCTGGCCGTTTTCGAGGGAGGAGCCCAGGGTGAACACAAGCTCGCGCGCGGCTTCGAGCCCGTCACCACGCTTTCATCCCACTGGCTTGCGCACCCCGCGTTCAATGCGGCCGTCCAGCGGTACCTCGAGCGTGAACATGGCGGCATCGAGGCGTATGTCGACGAGCTGAGCGAGCGCACCGCCCTGAGGCCCGGGGCATGAAACCGCGCGGGCCCTGGTGAGTCCGTCCCATCTCGGCGCTGCGCTCCTCATGGTCACTATCCGGGGGCGCGGCACTGCGTGCCGGCCCCTGCGGGGAATTGCGGCAAAGCCCCTGCCCTCCGCTCGGTGGAGCCAGCCCTCGTGAGTCCGGCCCATCTCGGCGCTGCGCTCCTCATGGTCACGATCTG
>JAOUJD010000145.1 GCA_029883565.1 Burkholderiaceae bacterium | reverse complement strand
TCCGGCAAACGGGATCACGCGCAGACGATGGGCGAGGTGTATGCGCTGTTCCCGCGACTGCAGGACCGTCGGAGCCAGCTGGCCGGAACGCTGTCCGGCGGGGAACGCCAGATGCTGGCGGTCGGCCGCGCCCTGATGGCGAAGCCGAAGCTGCTGATGCTGGACGAGCCGTCGCTGGGACTCGCGCCGCTGATCGTGCGCGAGATCTTCCGCATCATCGTCGAGCTGAAGCGGCGCGGCGTGGCGATCCTGCTGGTGGAGCAGAACGCCCGCGCCGCGCTGCAGATCGCCGACCACGCCTACGTTCTGGAAACGGGCGAGTGCGTGCTCGACGGACCGGCGGCGGCGCTCGCGACCGATCCGCGCGTGATCGAGAGCTACCTCGGACTCGGCGGAGCCCGCGCCGCCTAGCTGCGCAGGCTCGCGGTCTGCGCCATCCGGTCGACCTGCGGCTGGTAGCGCGGGTAGAAGCCCAGGCGTGGCGCCTGGTAGAGGATCGCGTGCAGTTCGCCGTTGTTCACGCGGGCGTAGCCGAAGCCGGACAGGCGCACCTCGTCGACCCGCCGCACCAGCGAATATTCGAAGCGTAAGCCGGGCCCGCCGAGGAACGTGACCGGATCGAGCTTGACGAGGTCGAAGGTCGAGCCGTCCGCCGTGAGCATGGTCTGGAACAGCGCGACGATCTCGTGCGGCTGCATCGACGCGCGGAACGTCAGCGGACGCTTTTCGCGCGCCGCGTCGCTCTGCGGAACCAGCGTCTTGCCGTCCTTGATGCCGACGAAGAACTGCAGTCGATCCACCGTCACTCCCTCCACGGTCCAGGTCGGTACCGGGAAGGCCCCCAGGCCGTCGAAGCGGTTCCACGGCCCGTCCAGCTTGATCGCGAGCCGTTCCGCGACGAGCTGGTCGCCCTGTTCGACCTTGGACACCGTCGGCGTCGCGCAACCGGCGACGAGCAGGACGGCGAACAGCCATGGCAGCCTTTTCATGTCTCGAGCTCACTGATGTAGGTTCTGATCATTCCGGCGTCGGGCGCGTCGGGCGCTGCTTCCAGGTACCGCCTGAAGGACGCGGCCGCGCCGGCCTTGTCCGCGCGGGAGCGCAGGATCAGGCCGAGGGAGCGGTGGGTCTGCGCTGGCGCGTTCGCCAGCGCGGCGGCGGCGGCGAGGTCCGCGTGTGCCTGTTCGAGGTCCTTTTCCTGGCCGCGCAGGCGCCGTGCCTCCGCGCGCGCGTACAGGAAGTCGCCGCGCGCCGGCTCGGCGGCCAGCTTGCGGCCGAGCAACTCGATCGTTTCAGCGTACTGGCCGCGCTTCAGTTCGTCCTCGAGGAACGGGAGCTGCCAGTCGGCCATGCGCTCCCGGTACGCCTGCTCGGCCTTTTCGCCCTCGGCCTTGCCGAGGCTGCGCAGCACGTCACGGCGCTCCTCCGAGGCCGGATGCGTCGCGAACAGCACGCTCGACTTCGACGCGTCGGCATTCGGCCCCGCCATCACCTCGGCCAGCAGGTTGCCCCACACGACGGACGCCTGCGACGAGTCGTAGCCGGCCGCCGACATCAGCCGCACGCTGATCGTGTCCGCTTCGCGTTCCTGATCGCGCGAATACGAGTAGACGCTCGCGATCAGCGCAAGCTGGCCGACCAGGCCCACCAGGCCGAACGGCGCGAGGACGACGCCCGCGGCGCTCTTGGACTTGGCGTCGCGCAGCCGCTCGAGCGCGTGCCGCTGCAGGAAGTGCCCCACCTCGTGCCCGATGACCGCCGCCAGCTGCGCCTCGTTGTCCATGCGCAGCAGGAGGCCGGACCAGACCTGCATCATTCCGTTCGGCGCCATGTTCGCGTTGAAATGCGGGCTGCGCACCGGGTAGACGCGGACGTCCGGGCAGTGTGATCCGGCCAGCCGGCACAGGATCGCCTGCAGGTAGTCGTGCAGCTTGACGTCGCGGATCAGGAACGGGCTGCGCCGCACCCGCTGTTCCTCGCGTGCCATCGTGGCCCACAGTCCGCCCTCGTCGGATGCCGCGTCGGGCGCGGCGAAGCGCGGCGGGATCGACCACTGGCTGCCTGCGTCCGCTCCGGCCTGAGCCCGTCCCGCCGCCGCATACAGCAGCGCGCAGTGGGCGCAGCCCCACTGGAGGAAGCCGCGCCGGTTCATTTCGCGCCCGGGAAGCCGAGCAGCAGCGCGTCGACCGTTTCAGCCGCTTTCGCCGGCTCCCGCAGGTCGCCCGAGGCGCGCGCCAGCCGGTTGAACCACAGGACGCGCCCGGTCTCGAGGTCGACCAGCGACGCGTAACCCTGCTGCACGCCGCCACCGAGCCCGACCCCGAGCGCGGCCATCAGGACCATGGCGGCGACCCGCTCGCCGCTGGCGTAGCTGTCCCGCACCCAGATGAACAGGGCATAGCGGGCCCCGGTCTTGTCCTGTAGCGGCTTGAGCGCGTCGCCAAGGCTCCAGTCGAGCTTGCCGTTCTTCGTCGGCAGTGCCCACATGCCCCCCACCGCGTGATGCAGGCTGATCGAACGGGCGACCGCCGAGTGGAGTGCGAGCAGCTCGCCGAAATCGTCGGCGGCACGCTCGTCGAGGTCGACGGTCTCGCCCTTGTAGCGCTCGCGCAGCCGTCCGAGTTCCTTCTTCATGTTGCCCAGCGCGGTACTGGTCCAGTCGGCCCGCGGCTCCGGCACCCCGCCGGCGCTGATCGAATACAGCTCGACGTCGATCGGGGCCACCAGGATCTTCGCGTTCTGCGGCAGGGCGGTGAAGCCCGGCGCGAGGTTGCGCGGCTCCTCCGCGCCCGCGCCGGCGGCAGCCAGGACGAAGGCCAGCGCCGCGGCGACCCGGATGGCGCGGCCCGCGGCTTGCGACGGCACTTCCCGGTTCCGGCCCATCGTCATGACGCCTCCGTGTGATGCGCCAACTGTCTGCCTCGATTTGTATACGGCGGCGTTCCGACCGGCTTGCTCGCCGACAACACTTCGTCGCCCGGCCGGGTCCGGCCGGCCGGGCGGCGGTCCGGACGTTTCCCGGCGGGCTTCGGGAATTCCAATATCATGGGCGCCAGCGTTGGGGGTACTGCCGGACAGCGGCGGTTGAGAGAGTCCCCGGAACCTGATCCGGTTAAGACCGGCGGAGGAAAACGCGGCTGCCAGCGCCGCTCCCTCCGAACAAGGAGAGAGACATGAGCGCCAATCCCAAGTTCGTCGCCGCCACGGCCCACGTGGACGAAGCCGCGGTCCAGCCGCTGCCGAAGTCGCGCAAGATCTACGTCACGGGCTCGCGTCCCGACCTGCGGGTGCCGATGCGGGAGATCGCGCAGTCCGACACGCATGCGTCGTTCGGCGCCGAGAAGAATCCGCCGCTGACGGTGTACGACACCTCGGGCCCGTACACCGACCCGGGCGCGAAGATCGACATCCGCTCCGGGCTCGCGGCGCTGCGGGCGCCGTGGATCGCCGAGCGCGGCGACGTCGAGGAGATGGCCGGCCCGAGCTCCGAGTACGGCGTCGAGCGCCTGAACGATCCGAAGCTGGCCGAACTGCGATTCAACCTGAAGCGCAGGCCGCGGCGCGCCCTCGCGGGCGCCAACGTCACGCAGATGCACTACGCGCGGCGCGGCATCGTCACGCCGGAGATGGAGTACATCGCGATCCGCGAGAACCAGCGGATGGAAGGCCACTCGGAAATGCTGCGCCGCCAGCATCCGGGCCACGACTTCGGCGCGGCGCTGCCGAGGGCGATCACGCCGGAGTTCGTGCGCGACGAGGTCGCGCGCGGCCGCGCGATCATTCCGGCGAACATCAACCACCCGGAAACCGAGCCGATGATCATCGGCCGCAACTTCCTCGTGAAGATCAACGCCAACATCGGCAACTCGGCGGTCACCAGCTCGATCGGCGAGGAAGTCGAGAAGATGACGTGGGCGATCCGCTGGGGCGCGGACACGGTGATGGACCTGTCGACCGGCAAGCACATCCACGAGACGCGCGAGTGGATCCTGCGCAACAGCCCGGTGCCGATCGGCACCGTGCCGATCTACCAGGCGCTGGAGAAGGTCGACGGCAAGGCCGAGGAGCTGACCTGGCCGATCTTCCGCGACACGCTGATCGAGCAGGCCGAGCAGGGCGTGGACTACTTCACGATCCACGCGGGCGTGCGGCTGCCGTTCATCCCGATGACGGCGAAGCGCATGACCGGCATCGTGTCGCGCGGCGGCTCGATCATGGCGAAATGGTGCCTGGCGCACCACAGGGATTCATTCATCTACGAACACTTCGAGGACATCTGCCAGATCATGAAGGCGTACGACGTCGCCTTCTCGCTCGGCGACGGCCTGCGCCCCGGCTCGATCTACGACGCCAACGACGAGGCGCAGATGGCCGAGCTCGCCACGCTCGGCGAGCTCACGCAGGTCGCGTGGAAGCACGACGTGCAGGTGATGATCGAAGGGCCGGGCCACGTGCCGATGCACATGATCAAGCACAACATGGACGAGCAGCTGAAGCTGTGCCACGAGGCGCCGTTCTACACCCTGGGCCCCCTGACCACCGACATCGCGCCGGGCTACGACCACATCACCAGCGCGATCGGCGCGGCGATGATCGGCTGGTACGGCACCGCGATGCTGTGCTACGTGACGCCGAAGGAGCATCTCGGGCTGCCGAACAAGAAGGACGTCAAGGACGGCATCATGGCCTACAAGGTCGCCGCGCACGCGGCCGACCTCGCCAAGGGCCATCCTGGCGCGCAGCTGCGCGACAACGCGCTGTCGAAGGCGCGCTTCGAGTTCCGCTGGGAAGACCAGTTCAACCTCGGGCTCGATCCGGATACCGCCAAGGACTTCCACGACGAGACGCTGCCCAAGGACAGCATGAAGAGCGCGCACTTCTGCTCGATGTGCGGCCCGCACTTCTGCAGCATGAAGATCACGCAGGACGTGCGGGAGTACGCGGAGAAGCAGGGCGTGTCCGCGGAGGAGGCGCTGAAGCGCGGCATGGAGGAAAAGGCGGTCGAGTTCGTGAAGAAGGGCGGCGAGATCTACCAGCGCGCGTGAGCGCCACGACCCGATGACTGTTTCCATTCTTTCGCTGGCGGAGACGCGCGTGCTCGGTGTGCTCGTCGAGAAGGAGCGCACCGTCCCCGACATCTACCCGCTGTCGCTCAATGCGCTGACGGCCGGCTGCAACCAGAAGAACAACCGCGACCCGCTGCTGTCGCTGACGGAGGCGGAAGTGCAGGCCGCGGTCGACCGCCTGAAGCCGATGTCGCTGGTGATCGAGTCGAGCGGGTCGCGCGTGATGCGCTATTCGCAGAACGTCCAGCGCGTGCTCAAGGTCCCGACCGAGGCGGTCGCGCTGCTGGCCACGCTGTGGCTGCGCGGTCCGCAGACCGCCGCCGAACTGCGCTCCGCGAGCGAGCGGCTGCATCGCTTTGCCGACGTCAGTTCCGTCGAAGGCTTTCTCGAGGAACTCGCCACGCGGCCCGCCGAGCAGGGCGGGCCGCTGGTGGTGCTGCTGGCGCGGCGCCCAGGCGCCCGCGAGCCGCGCTGGGCCCACCTGCTGTCCGGCGAGCCGGCCGAGGACCTGACGGCTCCGGCCCGCGACGCGGCGCCGCAACTGCCGGCGGACACCGACCTGGAAGCGCTGCGCGACGAAGTGCGTCGTCTCGCGGACGAGGTCGCGGCCCTGAAGGACCTGGCGCACCGGCTGGCGCGCGCGCAGGGCATCGAGCCCGGCTGATTCCGGACAGGCGGGGCGCGCCTGGCGCAAGGCCGCGCGCTTCTCGCACCGGCCGGCGGGCATCCGATTGAGCGCGGTCAAGGGCCACGGTCCGGGTGGCCACACAATCGTCCAAAACACAGAACGATTGGAGACACCATGGCCTCTGGCTCGCTCGCCGGCCTGTCCGGCGTTGCGCTTCTGCGCGATCCGTCACTCAACAAGGGAACGGCGTTCACCGACGTCGAGCGCGACAAGCTCGGCCTGCGCGGACTGTTGCCGCCTCACGTGGCCTCCCAGGACGAGCAGGAAAGGCGGGTCCTCGAGAATCTGCGCAAGCTCAGGGAGCCGCTGAACCGCTACGTGCTGCTCGAGGCGCTGCAGGACCGCAACGAGACGCTGTTCTACAAGGTGGTGATCGACCACATCGACGAGATGCTGCCGATCATCTACACGCCGACCGTGGGGCTGGCGTGCCAGCAGTTCGGTCACATCTACCGGCGGCCGCGCGGCCTGTACGTGACCGCGGCCGATCGCGGCCGCGTGGCGCGCGTGCTGGCGAACTGGCCGGTGCCCGACCCGGCGATCGTCGTCGTGACGGATGGCGAGCGCATCCTCGGCCTCGGCGACCTCGGCACCAACGGCATGGGCATCCCGATCGGCAAGCTGGCGCTGTACACCGCGTGCGCGGGCATCGACCCGACCCGCTGCCTGCCGGTGCTGCTCGACGTCGGCACCAACAACGAAGCGATGCTGAACGACCCGCTGTACCTCGGTCTGAAGCAGAAGCGCCTGAACGGGCCGGAGTACGACGCGCTGGTCGACGAATTCATGATGGCGACGCAGCAGGTGTTCCCCGGCGTGCTGGTGCAGTTCGAGGACTTCGCGAACCATCATGCGTTCACGCTGCTCGAGCGCTATCGCGACCGCCTGCCCTGCTTCAACGACGACATCCAGGGCACGGCGGCGGTGTCGGTCGCGGGCCTGTTCTCGGCGCTGCGCGTCACGAAGCAGAAGCTCGAGGACCAGACGATCCTGTTCATGGGCGCGGGAGAGGCGGCCACCGGCATCGCCGACCTCGCGACCGCCGCCATGGTGGCGGGCGGCATGAAGCCGGACCAGGCCCGGGCGCGCAGCTGGCTCTTCGACAGCAAGGGACTCGTGACCGCCGGTCGCGGCGGACTCGCGCACCACAAGCAACCGTACGCGCACCCGCACGCGCCGGTGACCGACTTCGTGCAGGCCATCGAGCAGCTGAAGCCGACGGCGATCATCGGCGTGGCGGCGACCGCCGGCACGTTCACCGAACCGGTGCTGCGGGCGATGGCGCGCCTGAACGCGCGGCCGATCGTGTTCGCGTTGTCGAACCCGACCTCGAAGTCGGAGTGCACGGCCGAGCAGGCCTACCGCTACACCGAAGGCAGGGCGCTGTTCGCATCCGGCAGCCCCTTCGATCCGGTGGACTACGAAGGGGTGCACTACGTGCCGCGCCAGGGCAACAACTCGTACATTTTCCCGGGCGTGGGCCTGGGCGCGATCGTCAGCCGCA
>JAOUJD010000144.1 GCA_029883565.1 Burkholderiaceae bacterium | reverse complement strand
GAAGTGCTCGCCCTGGCGCAATCGCTCGCGGGCCCGGCCCTCACCGGATTCGAGCTCTTCTCCGACCTGTGTCTGCAGCTCGTCGAGCGGCACTTCCCGCCGCACCGCTCGCCACTGGTCGAGCGTGCTCCCTTCTACACGCTGCTCCAGGTGAGCGACCACGCCAGCGACGCGCATGCCGCCACGCTGCTGCAGGACATCGCCGGGCAGGCGATGGATCGCGCGTTGGCGACCGACGCCGTCCTGGCGCAGTCGGTGGCGCAGGCGCGTGGACTCTGGGCCCTGCGCGAACTGATCTCCGAAGCGCAGGCGAGCGAGGGAAAGAACGTCAAGCACGACATCTCCGTGCCGATCTCCGCGATCGGGCGCTTCGTGCACGAGACCGACACGGCTCTGGTCCGACACATGCCGGGAGTGCGGATGGTGACCTTCGGTCACCTGGGCGACGGCAACCTCCACTACAACGTCAGCCCCCCCGCCGGACTGGCCGAAGGCGACTTCCTGGCGCAGCAGCCGGCGATCTACCGGCTCGTGCATGACCAGGTCATGCGGTACGGTGGCTCGATTTCGGCCGAGCACGGCATCGGCCAGCTGAAACGCGAGGAAAACCGGCGCTACAAGGCGCCCGTGGAACTGGCGCTGATGCGAAGCATCAAGGACGCCATCGACCCGCTCGGCATCATGAACCCCGGCAAGGTCGTCTAGCAAACCGGCGGGGGGCCGGGCTTTAGTCCCCTGTTCAGGGGAGACGAAGGCACCGTTTTTCGGATCATCGGGAGCGGGGCCGTTGGTTACGATTTGCCGCTATCCGAGGGAGCCACACAGAGGAACGCATGACGAACAGAGCCAAGAACATCCTTGCCGCCGCTGCCATGGTGGTCGCATCCACCGCGTTCGCCCAGCAGGGCCCGGCCCCCACGTACGGGCCGCTGCGGGAGCCGGTTCCGGTCCCGGGCGCCAAGCCGATCAACGTTGCGGGGATCGACGCCCTGAAGGGCGACGGCATCTACTACGTCAACGGGACGAAGATCGCGAACCTGCGCGCCGCTGCCACGGCCGGACAGGGCAATCGCCACGCCCTGACGGAAACGAGCGAAGACGCGAAGAGCGGCACGCTGAACGGCCAGCTCGATGTCGGCAGCTACGTGCTCAATGGCGAGCGTCGACCGCGGGGGCGCCCGAACTTCGCCATTCCGAGTACGGACGGCAGCGTCTACCTCCTGTATTCCGCGGGGGAGAACCCGCTCCGCATCGCGGTCAAGGTACAGGCGTTCGACGTGAGCGACCTCCCGATCCAGTCGTTCCTGCGCACCCCCGAGAACTATCCGAGGCAGGAAGCCGTCCGCGCCGGCAGCACCCGTTTCCCGGCCAACTCCGTGGCCTACCTGGTCGTTGCACGCTTCGTCGACGACGTGCTGGTGCTGCCCGCGAAGGAATCCTTCACCGGCGCCACCGACACCGCGCAGTTCGTCGGCAACTTCTCCAAGCAGATCCCCTACTGCCTGTCCTACGAGGACCGCAACGGGGCCAAGCCCTACGCGATGTTCTTCAAGACCGCATCGAAGAAGGGGTCGGTCCAGCTGTTCCCCGCCAAGACGGGCACCCTGTTCTGCGACCGCACCAGCACGGAAGTCGCCGCCGAGGGCGAATGGGAAGAGCGCACGATCGGCGGCACGCGTGCCGTCGTGCTGTCGTTCCCCGCGAATGTGGATCCGCTGGACACCGGGGTCTCGAACGTGGAACGCGAGTCGGCGCGAATCGCCTTCGTCCAGCCGACGAAGGGCACGCCTGGCGTGCGTCCGGGCAAGTTGTACCAGGCCGGCGCGAAGATCTACGACTACCAGTACCGGTTCAACAAGACGGCCGCTGACGCCATACGCGACGCGATCGGGGCGCAGTGATCCGCAGGGGCGTGGCGTTGGCTAGACTGGCGCCATGCTCCCCGATGACCTTCGCCGAACGCTGCTCGTCGCCGTCCTGGCGCTGATTCCCGCCGGCCCCTGGGCGCAGACGATTCAACGCTGCGAAGGCCCCGAAGGCCGCATCGTCTACTCCAACGCCGAATGTCCGCCCGGAACCCGGGCGGTCAAGGCATTGTCCCCCGCGACGCAGCCGAGCACAGAAGCGCGGCAGGAAGCGCGCGCGCGGGCCGAACGCGACAGGGACGCCGCCAAGGCGCTTCAAGCTCAGCGCGAGCCGGCAGCTCCGCCTTCCCGCGGCCAGGCCGTGGTTTCGGCGGAGGAAGCGCGCCGCGCGGCGGACTGCGCCTACCTGCGCGCCGAGCTCGACGCCAGCCGTCGCCTGCGCAACGTCCTCACCACGCGAAGGTATTACTCCACGGAAGACGTCGAGCAGATGGACCGGCGGGAAGCCGAGCTGGCCGAGGACTATCGACGATTCTGTTCCCGCTAGCGCCTGCAATTCCTCCCGCGGACGTCCCCACCATGAAGCTACTGCTCCCCCTCGTCGGCGCCGCCACGCTGTCCCTCTGCCCCGTCGCCTGGGCACAGTCCGGAGTGCAGCGCTGCGAGTCGAAGGACGGCCACGTCACCTACTCGAACACCCAGTGCCCGCCAGGCAGTACGCCCGTCCGCAGCGTCAATACCGATCCGCCGGTGAGCGTCGAGGAAAGGAAAGCGGCCCAGGAGCGGGCGAAGAAGGAAACCACGGCGGCCAAGCAGGTCGACAAGGAGCGCGCGCAGGCTGAGGCACGCGAAAAGCGCGCGGCGGACGAACGCGCCAGGGCGGAAGCCAAGGCAAAGGAACGCTGCGAGCGCGCGCGCCGGGATCTGCAACAGGCGAAGACGACGCGGGCAGAGCTGAGCGAGCGCGCGGCCACCGTGGACAAGATGCAGAAGGCGGACCACGAGATCAGCCGGCGCGAGGCCGAAGTCAGCAAGGACTGCCCGCACTGATCACGCAGCGCGCAAGGCCGGGTCCGAAGCGAGCAGGGATGCGGCACGCAGGAGGACCTCGGCGCCGTCGCGCTCCAGCACCCCCGCATCGCTGAGCTGACGCCGCCACTGCCGCGCGCCGCGCACCCCCTGGTACAGCCCGAGCAGATGGCGAACGACGTGCCGCGGCGCCGTCCCGTGCGCGACTTCGCGGCGCAGGTACGCGGTCATGAGTTGGACTATCTCGTCGCGCGAGCGCACGGGTGCGTCGGCGTCGAACAGGCGTCGATCGACCCGCGCCAGCAGATACGGGTCGTGGTAGGCGGCGCGCCCGAGCATCACGCCGTCGACATGTGCCAGCTGTTCCTCCGCGGCATCGAGCGTCAACAGGCCGCCGTTGAGAACGATCGAAAGCGCAGGAAAATCAGCCTTGAGCCGGTGCCCGACCTCGTAGCGCAGCGGCGGCACCTCGCGGTTTTCCTTCGGGCTCAGCCCGTGCAGCCAGGCGCTGCGGGCGTGCACGATGAAGACCCGGCAGCCCGCGTCGGCGACCGTTCCGACGAAATCGCGCACGAAGGAATAGTCCTCGCGCCGGTCGACTCCGATCCGGTGCTTGACCGTCACCGGAATGTCGACAGCGTCCAGCATCGCTTTCACGCAGTCCGCGACCAGCGCCGGCTCCGCCATCAGGCACGCGCCGAAGGAACCGCGCTGCACCCTTTCCGAAGGACACCCGCAGTTCAGGTTGATCTCGTCGTATCCCCAGCGCGCCCCGAGGCGCGCGGCCTGCCCCAGGTCGTCCCGTTCGCTGCCGCCGACCTGGAGCGCCACCGGGTGCTCCGCGCGGTCAAACTCAAGGTGGCGGCGCGGGTCACCCTGCAGCAGGGCCCCGGTGGTCACCATCTCCGTGTACAGGCGGGCGTGCGACGAAAGTTGCCGGTGGAAGTAGCGGCAATGGCGGTCAGTCCAGTCCATCATCGGCGCGACGCAGAAGCGCCACGGACTGTGCCCCGGGGATTCCCCTGCTTTCACGGTTCTCGCGGGAGGCGTGCAATCATGGTCGCGCCAAGTGTGCCACCTTTGGAACCCAGGGCCGCGGCTCGTGCGCTCCCGGCCGTCGACCTTCCGGGACAGGGTGCGGGGCACTCGAAGCGCTTCCGAGTGGCACACATCGAATGACGGTTCCGCCGAAACGCGCTGACACGCCGCGTACTCCGCACGCATCCCGGTACGCGCGAACGTGGCGTGCCGCGGACGGAACGCAGCTGTGCATCCGCGCCATCCGGCGCGGCGACATCGCCCTGGAAGCCAGGTTCCTGTCCGGCCTGTCCAGGGAAGCCCTCTACCAGCGCGTACTCTCGTCGCGCGGCCTCCTGCCCGGGGAACTGAAACGCCTCACCCGCATCGACTTCGCGCGCGAGGTTGCGCTGGTCGGCACGGTTGGCGGTCCATCGGATGAACAGGCGATCGGCGTCGCTCGCTACGTCGTCAGCGACAGCGGCGCGGAGTGCGAGTTCGCCATCATCGTCGCCGACGCGTGGCAGCGGCGGGGCGCCGGTCGGCAACTTCTCGGCGACCTGATCGCCGCCGCGCGAGGCGCCGGCCTGCGCCGGCTGGTCGGTTCGACGCTGGCCACGAACGAAGGCATGAAATCCCTGGCGCGCAAGCTCGGCTTCAGCCTGCAGCCGGATCCGCGGGACGGGACCGTCACGCTGATGGCACTGGAGTTGTGACGCCGGGCCGGCGGTCGTCGGTCCGTCCCATGCAGAGAGTTTCGCAAAGCCGGCTTCCGGCGCCTACAGCTTCAACAACCACTGCAGCACCGACTTCATCACGAAGCCGAGGATGCCGAAGGCGAGGACGAAGAACAGGATGAAGGTGCCGAAGCGACCCGCCTTCGATTCACGGGCGAGGTTCCAGATGATGACGAGCATCAGCAGGATGAACCCGCCAACGCCCCATGTCAGCCCGAGTTCTGCGATGCGCTGCTCGGTCAGCCCGAAGACGGTCCCTTCCATCGTCAGGGCTGGCGCAGAGGTACGCCCTCGGCGTCGACCAGG
Source organism: Burkholderiaceae bacterium (assembly GCA_029883565.1). Classification (GTDB taxonomy): domain Bacteria; phylum Pseudomonadota; class Gammaproteobacteria; order Burkholderiales; family Burkholderiaceae_F; genus JAOUJD01. The sequence goes on along the minus strand of JAOUJD010000144.1, from coordinate 2,370 downwards.
TCGCGATAGGCATGCCAGCTCGCATGCCCGAGCACCGGCACGGTCACGAAGAATCCGAGCATCGCCGTTGCGATCGAGGCCGATGTCGCCACCAGGATGATGATGGCCCACAGCAGCATAGGAATCGGGTTTTCGCCGACGGCACGGGCACTCGTGAGCAGCGCCTGCCGGAATCCGACGCGCCGGCCCAGCAACAGTGGTGGCGAGACCGCCGTGAGCGAGAACACCACCGCCACGCCCATGCCGCCGAGGATGGCCCACAGCGTGAACAGCAACTCGCCCTGCTCGACCGCCGCATAGCGCAGGAACTCGAGCGGCCCGCGCAGCGGTGCCGGAGCGAACAGGGTGAACAGCAGCGCCGACGCCAGCACCCACAGCGTCCCGAGCGCGGCCAGCAGCAAGCCCAGCCACACGAGCGGCGCCGTGCCGCGCCGCCACGCCGCCACCGCCTGGCGCAGCCCTGCACTCTCCCCGCGGTTGAGGAGGCGGCTGATTTCGTACAGACCGGTCGCCAGGATGGGGCCGAGGATCACGAACCCGGAAAAGGCACCCGGTGCCAGCCAGCCGTAGCGCAGCGAAAAGAAGAGGACGACCCAGCCGCCGAGCGCAACGAAGCCGCCGTGCACCAGGCCCGCCAGCGGGCTCCGTGTGAAGTCGCGCCAGCCCGCGGCCAGCCAGCGCCACGGCTGCGCAAGAGTCACGTGCCGGACTGGCAGGGGCGCATCGGTGGCGAGGATGGGAGCGCTCATTGTCACGCCATTATCACGCCTAGGCTGGCTGCGCCGCCCGCCCGGCCAGTTCGTTGATCAACAGCGCGGCCAGCACCAGGGCGCCGCCGCTGAGCGTGGTGGCAGGCGGAACCTCGCCGGCGCCCAGCCACGCCCACAGCGGCCCGAGCACCACTTCGAGCAGCGCCAGCAGCGCCACCTCGGTGGCGGCGAGATGGCGCGCGGCGATCACCAGCAGCATGCAGGGCAGCCCGAGCTGAGCGAATCCGAGCAGGGCCAGCAGCGCGATGTCCGCGTTCGTCGCGATCGACGGCAGTGCCAGCGGAAGCATCAGGCCGGCCGAGATGACCCCGCCGAGGAACACGGCGGGCACGAGGTCGACGGCGTGCCCGCGCTTCTTCAGGATCACCACGTTGACGGCCGACGCCAGCGGCGCGCCGAACGCGATCAGCATTCCAAGCACGCTGGCCGGCGACTCGATGCGCAGGCTGCCGGCGAACATCCAGATGATCCCGGCCATCGCGATCGCGATCGCGAGCCAGGTCCGCGGTGCGATGGGCGCGCGCAGCGCCGCCCACGCGAGCAGGGCTGTCACGAGCGGCGCCACCGCGAGCACGATCAGCGTATTGGCGGTCGACGTCAGCGTCAGCGCGAGCATGAAACAGATGAACATCGTGGCCCACATCGCACCGGACGCCAGGCCCGGCACGCCGGCACGCCTCAGCGAACCGGCCAGGTCCCGGCGCACCAGCAGCAGGTAGCCGCCGACGAACACCGCGGCGAACAGGCTGCGCCAGAACGTGATCTCGAAGCGGCCGTGGGCCTGCAGCTCCGGCGAAAGATGCCGCGTGACGACCCCGGCGATGCTCCAGAGCGTCGGAGCGATCACCATCAGGACGATGGCGCGACGATGCAGGGCGGTCGGATCAGGCGCAATCATGTGCAGTCGTCGTCTCAGGCGGCGTTCCGCACTCCCGCGCCGCGCAGGACGGGCCGGGGGAAAGGCCGCGGATTCCGCCGGCGTGCCCGGGCAAACAACGCCCGGACGCGACCGGCCCTAGGCGGCCTCCCTCTGCGCACGCTTCCTTTCGTGCTCCTTCAGGTACCTCTTGCGCAGCCGGATGCTCTGCGGCGTGATCTCGACCAGTTCGTCGTCCGCGATGAACTCCACCGCGGATTCGAGCGTGAGCTGGATCGGCGGGACGAGGTCGATGTGCTCGTCCTTGCCCGACGCGCGCACGTTGGTGAGCTTCTTCTCGCGGACCGGGTTGACCACCAGGTCGTTGTCGCGCGAGTGGATGCCGATGATCATCCCTTCGTACAGCTTGTCGCCCGGCTTCACGAACATGCGCCCGCGCTCCTGCAGCTTCCACAGCGCGTAGGCCACGGCCTCGCCTTCGTCCTGGCTGATCAGCACCCCGTTGCGGCGCTCGCCGACTTCGCCGGGACGCACCGGGCCGTACTCGTCGAACACGTGGCTCATCAGTCCGGTGCCGCGCGTCAGCGTCATGAATTCACCCTGGAAGCCGATCAGGCCGCGCGCCGGGATGCGGTACTCCAGCCGGACCCGTCCCTTGCCGTCGGGCTGCATGTCCTGCAGGTCTCCCTTGCGACGCCCGAGCTCCTCCATGATCGCGCCCTG
>JAOUJD010000143.1 GCA_029883565.1 Burkholderiaceae bacterium | reverse complement strand
CGATCTCCTCGCAGCAGGCGTGCATCTCGTCCCAGGACACGTCGCGATCCCGGCGCTGCCCGCCGTCCCAGGTCGCGTAGGTGCGCGGCGCCGGCGGGCGCGACGGTCCCACGGCGAGGAAGGAGCGGGTGCCGGCCTCGGCGATCGCCGCGCAGTGCCGCGCCGCGTAGCGCGGGTCGTCGACGCGCATGATGCTGTCGCCACCGCCGAACAGGCAGACGCCGGTGGTCGTGCCGCACTTGAGCCGCTCCAGCGCGGCGAGCGCCGCCTCGGCGTACCAGAAGTCCTCGTCGGAGCCAGTCGTGTAGATGACCCGGCAAGCCTCCATCCAGGCCTCCGAGTCGCCGCCGCCCAGGGTCTTCAACAGCCCGTGGCCCGCGTGCCCGTGACAGTCGATGAGGCCGGGCAGGACCGCCTTGCGCCGCGCGTTCAGCGTCTTGCGCGCGGTGTAGCGGGCGATAAGCTCCGCGCTCGAGCCGACGGCGACGATGCGCTCGCCGGCGACGGCGAGCGCGCCGTCCTCGATCACGCGGCGAGCAGGGTCCACGGTGATCAGGGTGCCATGGACGATCAGCAGATCGACCGGTTGTGGCGCATGGGTCACTTCTTTGCCCTCCTGCGTGTCGGCGCGGCATCGACGGCAGCGATGGCTCGCGTCATCGCGGCGGTCGTGTCGGGATTGATCGCCCGCAATCTAGCCATGGGCGACCCCGTCGGAGCGGTGGATCGGCACCGGAATGCGGCGCTCGGAAACAGCGTGGCAGGCGACCTGCGAGCCGTCGGCCTCGACGGCGAGCTCCGGCCGCTCCTCGCCGCAGCGCGCATTGGCGTGAGGGCAGCGCGGATGGAACGCGCAGCCCCGGGGCGGGTCCAGCGGACTCGGGATCTCGCCCATGATCGGCGGGCGATCGCGGCCGCGCGTGTCGAGCCGGGGGAGCGCCGCCAGCAGGAGCTGCGTGTAGGGATGCTTCGGCGCCTCGAACAACACGCGCGTCGGCGCGACCTCGACCAGGCGGCCGAAGTACATCACGCCGACGTCGTGCGACACGTAGTTGATGACGGAAAGGTTGTGGCTGATGAAGAGGCAGGTGAGGCCGAGCTCCCGCTGCAGATTGCGCAGCAGGTTCAGGATCTGCGCCTGCACGGAGACGTCCAGCGAGGACGTCGGCTCGTCGCACACGAGGAAGGTCGGATTGCCGGCGAGTGCCCGCGCGATCGAGACGCGCTGGCGCTGCCCGCCCGAGAACTCGTGCGGAAACTTGGCGGCATCGGCGGGCGCCAGCCCGACGTGGCGCAGCAGCTCGTGCACGCGCGGCAGCACCGCTTCCCGCGGCAGCAGCTTCAGGAAGCGGATCGGCTCCGCGATGGCGCTGCCGATCCGGTAGCGCGGATTGAGCGACGCGTAGGGATCCTGGAAGATCATCTGGATCCGGTGCTCCGCCGATGCGGCGTCGGCGAAATGGATCGTGCCCGCGGTCGGCGCGTCGAGTCCGGCGATGACGCGCGCCAGCGTGGACTTGCCGCAACCCGACTCGCCCACGAGACTGAAGGTTTCGCCGCGGCGTATGCGAAAGCTGACGTCGTCGACGGCCTTGATCGACGGTCCGGTGCGTCCCAGCGCGCCGCGCAGGAATCCGCGCCCGACCGGGAAATGGCGCGCCACCGCGTTCACCGTGAGGCTGGCGGCGCTCGCGGCATTCGGCGCAACCGGCGCTGCCGCGTTCCGCGGCGCGCTCACTGCGCGACCTCCTGCGGCGGTCCGGCCACCCAGCAGGCGACCTGCCGCGGGCCCTGCGCCACGAGCCGGGGCCCCTGCTCGCGACAGCGGGCGATGGCGTCGGGACAGCGCGGGTGAAAGGCGCAGCCCTCGGGCCGCGCATTGAGCCGCGGCATCGCGCCGTCGATCTGGGCGAGAGGCCCCACGGTTTCGTCGAGCGTCGGAATCGCGCCCATCAGCCCGCGCGTGTACGGATGCACCGGAGCCTGGATCACATCCTCGACCGCGCCGATCTCGACGATGCGCCCCGCGTACATGACCGCGACGCGGTCCGCCGTCTCGGCGATCACGCCCATGTCGTGCGTCACGAGCAGCATCGCCGTTCGCTGTTCGCGGCAGAGCTGCCGCAGCAGCTGCAGCACCTGGGCCTGGATCGAGACATCGAGTGCGGTGGTCGGCTCGTCGGCGACGACGAGCCTCGGCTCCGCGCACAGCGCCAGCGCGATCACGATGCGCTGCCGCATGCCGCCGGAGAACTGGTGCGGATAGGCCGTGAAGCGCGCCTCCGGCGCCGGAATGCCGACCGCGCGCATCAAGCCGAGCGCGCGCTCGGTCGCCTCGCGCTGGTCCACCGCGAGGTGCGTCTGGATCGTCTCGATCAGCTGCTCCCCGATCTGCAGCAGCGGATTGAGGCTCATCAGCGGATCCTGGAACACCGCGCCGATCTCCTTGCCGCGCACGCGTCGCATCTCGCGCGGAGCCAGCTGGTCGATGCGGCGCCCGCCCAGCCAGACCTCGCCGGCGGCAATGCGCCCCGGCGGGTCGAGCAGGCCGAGGACGGCCATGCCGGTGAGGGACTTGCCCGCACCCGATTCGCCGACGAAGCCGAGGATCTCCCCCGGCGCAATCGCGAACGAGATGTCGTCCAGCGCGAGCAGGACGCCGCGGCGCGTCGGAATTTCCACGCGCAGGCCGTCGACCCGGAGCAGCGGCGCTTCGCTTGCATGTTGTGCCCCCACGCCTGCGGCTTGCGCCGCGGCGCTGCCCCCCGGGGGGGCAGGATTCGCGCCTTGGGACGGCCCGGCGGCAAATTGGTGTGCCCCCACGCTTGCGGCTTGCGCCGCGGCGCTGCCCCCCGGGGGGGCAGGATTCGCGCCTTGGGACGGCCCGGCGGCACTCATCGATCGGTCGCTCATTTGAGCTTGGGGTTGAACACGTCGCGCAGCCAGTCGCCGAGAAGGTTGATGGCCAGCACCAGCACCACCAGGCAAACCCCCGGCATCACCGTGACCCACCATTCGCCGGAGAACAGCACCTCGTTGCCGATGCGGATCAGCGTGCCGAGCGAGGGCGATGTCGGCGGCACGCCCAGTCCGAGGAAGCTCAGCGTCGCTTCGGTCAGGATGGCGAGGCCCAGCGACAGCGTGGCGATCACCAGCACCGGGCCCAGCACGTTGGGCAGGACGTGCTTGAACAGGATGCGCAACGGCCCCATGCCGATCAGCTTGGCGGCGTGCACGTAGTCCTTGGACTTCTCGACCAGCGTGGCGCCGCGCACCGTGCGCGCGTACTGCACCCAGGTGGAGATCCCGATCGCAAAGATCACCACGAGCACCGCGAGCTGTTCGTGCACCGAGCGCGGCAGGAGCGAGCGCGACAGGCCGTCGATCAGGAGCGCCACCAGGATGGTCGGGAAGCTGAGCTGCATGTCGGCGAGCCGCATGATCAGGTTGTCGACGCGGCCGCCCAGATAGCCGCTGACGAGACCGAGCGTGACGCCGACCGCGAGGGCGAACAGCGTGGCGCAGGAGCTCACCAGCAGCGAGATCCGCAGGCCGTACATCAGCACCGACAGCAGATCGCGCCCCTGCCCGTCGGTGCCGAGCGGAAACCTGAGCTGCCCGTCCGGGAGCCACGCCGGCGGCAGGCGCGCATCGACGAGGTCGAGCACCGCCGGGTCGAACGGATTCTGCGGCGCGATCCACGGCGCGAACACCGCCACCAGCACGAACAGCGCGAGGATCAGCGCCGACGCGATGGCCGTTGGCGCGCGGCGAAAGCTGTAGACGATGTCGCTGTCCTGCAGGCGGTGCCATGCGGACAGCGGCGGCGCCGCGGCGCCGTCGACGGTGGCGGCGGGCAGCGGCTCGCTCATTCGATGCGCACCCGCGGATCGACCCGGAAATAGAGCAGGTCCACCACCACGTTGATGGTCACGAACAGCAGCGCGATCAGCATCAGATAGGCGGCGATCACCGGGATGTCGCCGAAGGTGATGGCCTGGATGATGAGGAGCCCGAGGCCCGGCCACTGGAACACGGTCTCGGTGATGATCGAGAAGGCGATCAGCGATCCGAGCTGAAGTCCGGCGACCGTGATGACCGGGACCAGCGTGTTCTTCAGCGCGTGATGAAAGTAGATCGAGCGGTCCACGATGCCGCGGGCCCGCGCGAACTTGATGTAGTCGGTGCGCAGCACCTCGAGCATCTCGGAGCGAACCAGCCGCATGAACAGCGTCAGCTGGAACAGCGCCAGCGTGATCGACGGCATGATCAGCGATTTCAGCCCCGTCGACGTCAGGAAACCGGTCGTCCAGCCTCCCAGTCTGACGATTTCACCGCGACCGTACGCCGGCAGCCAGTTGAGCTCGACCGAGAAGATCAGGATCAGGATGATGCCGGTCAGGAACGAGGGGATGGAGATGCCGATGAGCGAGACCACCTGCAGCAGCTGCGCGCCCCAGGCGTTGCGCCTGATGCCGGCGTACACCCCCATCGGAACGCCGACCCCCAGCGCCAGCACCGCCGCGCACAGGGACAGCTCGAGCGTGGCGGGCACCCGTGACATCAGCACCTGGCTCACCGGCTCGATGTTGCGATAGGAGATGCCGAACTCGCCGCGCGCGGCGAGCCCGATGTAGTTGAAGAAGCGCAGCAGCAGCGGCTGGTCGAGGCCCAGCGCGGCGCGCATCGCCTCGCGCTGCTCGACGGTCGCCCGCTCCCCCAGCAGGTTGTTGACCGGGTCGCCGATGTAGTTGAACAGCAGGAACGAGATGAACGACACGCCGATCATCACGAGCGCGCCGTTCCAGAGCCGGGTCGACAGGAAGCGCAGCAAGGCGGCGAGTCAGGCGGGAGCGCTGGCGCACGGCTGCCCGCGCGCCAGCGGAAGGTTGATGAGCGGACCGGCGACCGGTTCGACGGGGTCAGTTCGTCGTCACCAGCCGCAGGCGCAGCTGGTTGTCGGGGCTCTGCCGGAGCTCGACGCCCTTCTTCGCGGCCCAGGTGATCGGCTGCTGGTGCAGCGGCAGGTAGACCATGTCGTTGCGCGTGATCGCCACCGCCTCGCCGATCAGCGCCCGCCGTTTCTCGGCATCGAGCTCGGCCGCGATCCTCGGCAGCAGCGCGTCGAAAGCGGGATTGGAGTAGCGCCCGGCGTTGAGCCCGCCGGCCTTGGCCGAGCGCGTGGCCACCGTGTCGAACAGAACCGCATAGGCGTCGACCATCGGCAGCCCGGCGTGCCCGATCATGTACAGGGAGATGTCCTGCGAGTTGAGCCGCACGTTCCACTTGGCCGCCGGCTCGAACTGCGGCGTGATCTTGACGCCGACCCGGCCCAGCATCGAGATGACCGCGAGGCAGATCTGCTCGTCGTACACATAGCGATTGTTCGGGCACTGCATGCCGACCGTGAAGCCGTCGGGATAGCCGGCCTCGGCCAGCAGCTTCTTGGCGGCTTCGGGGTCGAACGGCAGGATGCGCGCGTTCAGCCCCTGCGGCGCGCCGTTGAGAGCCGGCGAGACGATCATGCCGGCGGGCCAGGACACCCCGCGCATCACCGAGCGCTTGATCGCCTCCACGTCGATCGCCTGGTACAGCGCCCTGCGCACGCGCACGTCCTTGAACGGGTTCTTCCCCTTGACGTCCGAGTACAGCAGCTCGTCGCGGAACTGATCCATGCCGAAGAAGATCGTGCGCAGCTCGGGGCCCTGGACCACGGTGAACGTGCCGGAGCTGTTGATGCGCTGCACGTCCTGCAGCGGCACGTTGACGGTGGCGTCCAGCGCGCCCGACAGCAGCGAGGCGGTGCGCGTCGCGTCCGACTGGATCGGCGTGAAGATCACCTCGGTCAGGTTGTGCTTCGGCTTGTCCCACCAGTTCGGGTTGGCCGCCAGCACGGTCTTCACGTCGACCTCGCGCGACTTCAGCATGAAGGGACCGGTGCCGTTGGCGTTGCGGTTGGCGAAGTTCTCCTTCTTCTGCTGCAGGTCGCTCGCTTCCTTCGCGTCGTTGGCCTCGCACCAGGCCTTGCTCATGATCGTGAAGCTCATCAGGTTGTTGAGCAGCAGCGGGAACGGAGCGTGCGTCTCCACGTCGACCGTGTAGGCGTCGACCTTGCGTATGTCCTTGATGCCGCCGAGGTCGAGCTTGGCGATCGAGCCCGGCGATTGCATGCGCTGCCAGCTGAACGCCACGTCGTCGGCGCTGAACGGCTCGCCATTGTGGAACTTGACGTTGCGGCGCAGCTTGAAGCGCCATACCGTCGGGCTCACCGTCTGCCACGACTCGGCCAGCGCGGGCTCGACCTTCAGCTCCTCGTTGAACCGCGCGAGCCCCTCGTAGATGTTGTTGACGAACGCCGTCGTGAACGAATTGTTCGTCGAGTACGGGTCCACCGACAGCGCGTCGAGCGACGCCGTCCAGGTGAAGGTCTTGGCCCCGGCCGCAGCGGCCCCGAACAGCATGGACAACGCCATCGCCACCGCCAGCATGTGCTTTTTCATCGCGCGAGCTCCTGTTGAATGAACGAATCGTGCTGCTTCAGCTGCCGGCGGCGCGACGCCGCGGCGGTTTCCGGGCCGTCTGGCGACGACCCGGCGGACTTGGGGACGCGGCGCCGAGCGCCTGCGCCAGATCGACCCGCTGCGGCTCGCCGCCCAGGCGCAGCTGGCGCTCGCAGCCCAGCAGGTGCTCGTCCATCAGACGTCCGGCCGCGGCGTAGTCGCCCGCTTCGATCGCATCGAGGATTTCCAGATGCTCGTGGCAGGAGCAGGTGTTGGTGCCGGGGACATCGTAGAGAGCGACCATCAGCGACGTCCGCGAGACGACGCGCTGCAGATGCTGTTCCAGCGCCGCGTTGCCGGTGGCCGCGACCAGGTCGAGATGGAATTTGCCGGCGAGCCGGATGTATCGCGGCGTGTCGCCGATGCGGTTGGCCTCGCGTTCCTCGGCCACCTGCCGGCGCAGGTCGTCGAGCCAGCGATGCGGCGCGTGCCGCGCAAGAGCACTCACGACGCCCGCTTCGAGGATGCGGCGCAGCTCGTAGACGTCGCGCGTTTCCTCGACGGAAGGCCGCGCCACGAACGCGCCCCGATTGGGAATGAGGTCCAGCAGCTCCTCGGCAGCCAGCCGGGTCAGGACCTTGCGCACGGCGCCGCGCGTGACGCCGAAGATGCGGCAAAGCTCGATCTCGGGCAGCTTCGTCCCCGGCGGCAGTCGATGCTCGTAGATCGCCTCGGCGAGTTGCCGGCGCATCCGCGTTTCGCCGTTTTCGTCGGCGGCGGGCGATGCCGCGAGCGCCGGACGACGCGCGTCGGTGGCGACAGTGCTGGCGGCGATGGTCATCGGATTGTGCTCACGGTGGGGTCG
>JAOUJD010000142.1 GCA_029883565.1 Burkholderiaceae bacterium | reverse complement strand
CGCGACGGGCGCGTATTCGGATTCGCCGAGCGTCTCGGCATTCCGATCGCGGTGGCGATGGCGGGCGGCTACGGCCGCGACATCGACCTCACCGTCGAACTGCACCTGCAGACCGTTCGCGCGGCAAGCGCGGCGTGGCGCCGACGCCGGCAGCGGCAGCAGGCGGACGCGCGTGCGTGACGAGCCGGTTTCCGGCGTCCGGCAGGCGTGGCTCGCTGCCATGCCGTTCGTCTTCGTGCTCATCTGGAGCACGGGCTTCATCGTCGCCAAGTACGCGGCCCCGCATGCGCCGCCGCTGACCTTCCTGCTCTACCGCTTCGCCGGCGTCATCGCCGTGCTGCTGCCGATCATCGTCATCACGCGCGCGCCATGGCCCCGCACCCTCGTCGCGTGGCGCGACATCGCGCTGGTCGGCGTGCTGCTGCAGGCCACGTACCTCGGCGGCGTGTGGGTCGCCATCGCGCTGGGCATGCCGGCAGGCGTATCGGCGCTGCTGGTCGGCACGCAGCCGCTGTTCACCGCGCTGTTCGCCTTCACGATCGGCGAACGCGCGACGCGGCTGCAGTGGGTCGGGCTGCTGCTCGGGTTCGCCGGCATCGCGCTGGTCCTGTCGGACCGCCTGACGCTCGCAGGCGTGGGTGCGCTCGCGCTCGCGTCCAACCTGATCGCGCTGGCCGGCATCACGGTCGGTACGCTGTACCAGAAGAAGCATGGCGGCGCGGCCGACCTGCGCACCGGCAGCCTGATCCAGTTCGCCGCCTCGTTCGTCGTGATGCTGCCCGTGGCGCTGGCGCTCGAGACGCCGCAGGTCGACTTCACGGTCGAGTTCTGGGGCGCGCTCGCGTGGTCGGTCCTCGCGCTGTCGCTGGTGGCCATCACGCTGCTGCTCGTTATGATTCGCCGCGGCCGTGCCACCGAGGTGGCGAGCCTGATGTACCTGACGCCGCCGACGACCGCGCTCTTTGCCTGGCTGATCTTCGGCGAACGCCTCGGAGCGCTGGCGTGGACGGGGGTGGTCGTGACGATGGCGGGCGTGGCGCTGGTCCTGAAGACGGGAACGAGGAACACATGAGCACCGAACGTCCGGCACCCGACCGGCGCGACAGCTACCGGCACTTCCACCGCATCACCACGCGCTGGATGGACAACGACGCCTACGGCCACGTCAACAACGTCGTCTACTACAGCTGGTTCGACACCGTGGTCAACGAATACCTGATCCGCGAGGGCGTGCTCGACATCACGGGCGGGGCGGTCATCGGGCTCGTCGTCGAGACACAGTGCCGCTACTTCAGCGAACTCGCATTCCCGCAGCCCGTCGACCTCGGCCTGCGCATCGGGCGGCTCGGCAATTCGAGCGTCCGGTACGAGATTGGCGTGTTCGCCGACGGCGCGGCCGAGGCGAGCGCGCAGGGCCACTTCATCCACGTCTACGTCGACCGCGCGAACCGGCGGCCGACGACCCTCCCGGCGCCGCTGCGCGCCGCACTCGAGAGAATCCAGGCATGAAAGACAGAGCACCGATCGGACCCCACGAAGTGGTCGACCACGCGATCCGCACCCGCCAGTCGATCCGCGCCTTCCTGCCGACTCCGGTGCCGCGGGCGACGGTCGAGGAGATCCTCGCGATCGCCTCGCGCGCTCCTTCGGGAACCAACACGCAGCCGTGGAAGGTCACGGTGCTGATGGGCGCCGCGCGGCAGCGCCTGAGCGACGCGGTCCGCGCGGCCTACGACGATCCCGACCAGCGCAGGCAGCACAGCGAGGAATACGCCTACTACCCGGTCAAGTGGGTCGATCCGTACCTGGCGCGCCGGCGCAAGCTTGGCTGGGACCTGTACGGCCTGCTCGGCATCGGCCGCGAGGACAAGGCGAAGATGCACGATCAGCATGGCCGCAACTACGCGTTCTTCGACGCGCCGGTGGGCATGATCTTCACGATCGACCGCGTGATGGAGCAGGGCAGCTGGCTCGACTACGGGATGTTCCTCGAGAACATCATGATTGCCGCGCGCGCGCGCGGGCTCGACACCTGCCCGCAGGCGGCATTCACCCAGTTCCACCGGGTGATCAGGGAGGTGCTCGCGCTGCCCGACGAGGAGATGGTGGTCTGCGGCATGTCGCTCGGCTACGCGGACATGAGCAAGGTCGAGAACACCCTGCAGACCGAGCGCGAGCCGGTCAGCGGATTTGCACGCTTCATGGAGTAGGCGCACGACATGGCACAACGCATCGCCGTGATCCCGGGCGACGGGATCGGCAAGGAAGTGGTTCCCGAAGGCCTGCGCGTGCTGGACGCGGCGGCACGCCGCTTCGGCTTCGACCTGAAGTACGAGCATCACGACTTCGCCAGTTGCGACTACTACGCGAAGCACGGCGCGATGATGCCGGCGGACTGGAAGGCCCGGCTCGAAGGAGTGGACGCGATCTTCTACGGCGCCGTCGGCTGGCCCGCCACGGTGCCGGACCACGTCTCGCTGTGGGGCTCGCTGCTGAAGTTCCGGCGCGAGTTCGACCAGTACGTCAACATGCGGCCGTGCAAGCTGATGCCGGGCATCGCGTCGCCTCTCGCCGGGCGCAAGCCGGGCGACATCGACTTCGTCGTCGTGCGCGAGAACACCGAGGGCGAGTACTCGTCGGTGGGCGGGCGCATGTACGAAGGCACGCCGCGCGAGATCGTGATCCAGGAAACGGTGATGAGCCGGCACGGGATCGACCGGGTGCAGAAGTTCGCGTTCGAGCTCGCGCGCTCGCGGGCGAAGAAGCACCTGACGTCGGCCACGAAAAGCAACGGCATCTCGATCACGATGCCGTACTGGGACGAGCGCTTCGAGGCGAACGCCGCCGGCTATGCCGACGTGCGGACCGACAAGTTCCACATCGACATCCTGACGGCGCATTTCGTGCAGCATCCGGACTGGTTCGACGTCGTCGTCGCGTCGAACCTGTTCGGCGACATCCTGTCGGACCTCGGGCCGGCGTGCACCGGAACGATCGGCATCGCGCCGTCCGCCAACCTGAATCCGGACCGCACGTTCCCATCGCTGTTCGAGCCGGTCCACGGCAGCGCCCCGGACATCGCAGGCAAGGGCGTGGCCAACCCGATCGGCCAGATCTGGAGCGCGTCGCTGATGCTCGAGTGGCTCGGCCAGCGCGACGCCGCCGCGGCCGTGATGCGCGCGATCGAGGGCGTGCTCGAGGCCGGACCGAAGAACGCGCCGCTGACGCGCGACATCGGCGGCAGCGCCGGGACCGTGGACCTCGGCAAGGCGATCGCGGAGGCCGTGTCCCGCTAGCTCGCGCGGAGCGATTCGAGACGCGGTTCCGGTCTCAGTCTTCCGAGCGGAACCCGATGCGCGCGTGCGAGCCGTCACAGAACGGCTTCGTGCCGGACGCGCCGCATCGGCACAGCCGTGCCGACTGCGTGCGCGACACGGTGCGACCGGTGCCGCTGCAGATCTCGACGTTGCCGCTCAATTTCAAGGGACCGTTCGGAACCGGCGTGATCGTGAGCGCCCCGCCGCGCACGGCGAGCGGTTCGGACGGAAGCGTGGCCGGTTCCCCGGTCGCCGCGAAACCCGCCGCGGCGTGGCTGCCATCGCAGTAGGGCTTGCGCTTCGACTGGCCGCAGCGGCACAGCGTCGCGCGGAACTCGGTGCCCGCCGGCAGTTCGGCCTGCGCATGCACGGCGTAGGGACCGTTTTCGCGTACGCGGATCACGTTGACCGCGGGCGCCGACTCCTGCGGTCCGCCGTCGTGCCTCTCGTATGTGATCGCGCCCGACGGACAGCTGTGCGCGACATGCACGCAATGCTCCGCCGTCGTGGTTTCGGGATGGATCCAGGCGCCCGGCGTGTTGGCCAGGAAGACCGTCGGCGCCTCCAGCACGCAATGGCGCGAGTGGATGCAGCGGCGCCCGTCGAAGCGCAACGTGATCGTGTCGGTCCGCGCGACGTCGATCGTCTCGTCCGCGGGGCCCGCGTGCATCAGCTCGCCCGCTGGTGGCTGGCCAAGCGTCGGCGCAGGCGGTGCGGCCAGGCTGGCGACGCGGTCGACGGCTTCGCCCAGGTGTGTTTCATAGCGGGCGTGCAGGGCTTCGAAGCGACGCGATAGGGCGTCGAGATCGTCGGCGACGTCGCCCAGCGGGACGGTGCGCGCAAGCTGGCGCGCTGCGCCCGCCAGTTCGGCGGCGCGTTCGCCGAGGATGCGGGCCGCGCACTGCTGGACCAGCTGGCCCGACGAGCCCGGCAACTCGAAGTTCGGGGCGGCCTTCAGTGCCGGCGAGGCCGGGTCTGCCGGCAGGCGAGTCGCGACCTCCGCCACCCGTCCCATGCATGCCATCAGGGTGGTCGTGCACGTTGCCAGGGCGCCGCGCAGTTCCCCCGGCAGCGGCGCCGGCGCGAAGACCTGCGACAGCGCGCGGATCATCAGCGCGTAGATCGAGTTGCCGAGGTCGACCACTTTCGCTGCCGCCGGATTGACGATCCGCGTGCGGTCGCGCTCGATGCCGATGTCCCCCAGCATCGGATTGCGGACGACCGGTCGCGCGGGCTCGAACCCGGGGCGCGCGGCGCGCAGGCGACCGAGTTCCTCCCTCATCGCGCTGAAGCGGGAGAAGTGCGAGTCCTCGCTGTGGGCGGGCGCTCCCTCTCCCTGCAGGACGATTTCCTCGATCGCGCGCTGCGCCGACGCGAGGTCGGTGATCTTGAACAGGCCCGGCAGCCCGAAGTCCTCGGTGTCGACCTGGGACTGGCCGTGGCCCACGAACACACGGTCCTCGCCGAGTTGTCCGGCCAGGTGCGCCAGGCCCTGCAGCACGCCGTGATACAGGTGCCCCTGGCTCGCGTAGTCCTGCGGGGAGGGCGCGAGCATGTCCGGACGCGCGATGCGCCGGTAGTGCGCCGCGTGGCCGAAGCCGGCGCCGTCCTCCAGCCGGACGCCCTCGGGCCGCTCGATGAACATGAAGTGTTCGAGGGCCGCTTCGCTGAACGGGGTGAGGGCCATCACGACATCGGACGGAAAGTGTCCCGGGCGCACGGGGAAGGCGGGCCGCCACAGGTGCGGCGCGGCACCGATCGCCGCCAGCAGGTTGTTCACCAGCGACAGGTGCAGCATCTCCTCGAGGGCCACCTGCGCGAGGGACCTGCGCCAGCGGTCGATCGCCGCCAGTTCGGCCGGGGTCAGGTCCTCGCTCAGGTCGCGCTTGAGCGTCCACTGGGCATACAGGTACGTGCACATCACGGTGTGCTCGAACTCCGCCGCCTCGCACAGAAGGTAGATCAGCTCTTCACGATCCTGGACGACGATTTCTTCGGACATGGCGGGTTGACTGGCTGAACCGGGGCAGACGCGACCTGCGCACCACGGGACGAGGTGCGCGGGGAAGCGGCAAGGGTGCACCGCTCCCGCCGCGATTTCAAGTGAAATGGGACGTGCGCAAGATGCTCGTGGCCCGGCAGCGAGCCCCCCGGAAGGTGCCACGTGCCGCGCCCGCTATCGCCGCTTGCCCAGCCAGCGCTGGGCGCGCTCCATCCTGATCAGTTCCCCCACGCTCGACACGCCGTTGCGCTGGGCCTGGTCGAGAACAGGCAGCATCAGTTGCGCATTGGTGTAGGCATCGGCGACTGCGCGATGCCGCCCGATGGGGCGGATGCCGAAGTGCCGCGCCCAATCGTCGAGCGTGTCGTTCTGGGTGTCGGGAAAGACGGAGGGCAGCAGGACCGCAAGGTCGAGGAAAGTGTGCTGCTGCGGAAGCCCCAGCACCTGGTTGACCTCCCGCGTCAGCACGGTCTCGTCGAACTCCGCCCTGAATGCGACCACGACCGTTTCGTCGAGGAATTCGAGGAAATCGAGAAGGGTGGCGACGGGCGAGTCCCCTGCCATCTGCTGCTGTCCGCCGATCTGGTGCACCAGGATGTTCTGCACTTCGCTCGGCCGACGCTGCCGCAGGACCACGTCGAAGGCGCCGTCATGCCTCACGGTGCGCGCCTCCACGGTCACTGCGCCGATGGAGATGATCTGGTCCTGGAGCATGTTCGGACCGGTCGTCTCCAGGTCGAGCGCGACGAAGCGCGCCAGCGCCAGCGGCGTGCGTTCGATGAAGTACGGCCGGGCCGCCATGTGATCGAGCCGGATGCGGAGACGGTCGAGGCGGGCGCGGCCGTCAGGGTCGAGCGACCGGCGTACGCGCCATGCATTGAGGGCCGCGCTGAGCGGATGCTTCATCGCGATTGGCCTACTGGCCGAACGTCTGCTGCAGCCGTCGCTGCAATTCGCGCGCCTGGCGGAACGATTCCTTCAGCATGCGCTGGTCGAGTTCGTTCAGGGCATACGGGTCGATGCGGTTGCGGTTGCGCCCCGGATCGGCAGCGCGCTCGTCGGCAGGGTCGATGAACTCCCCGCGCTGGGCGCGCAGTCGCATCATCTGCAGGAAATGGAAGGCGTCGATGGCGGCGGCGATGTGCCGGTCCGGGACGTTGAGGCGGCGCCCGGTCGACCAGAGGCGCTGGGCGGTGTTGGTTTCCGGCGTGGCGAGCCCGAGCGCCAGCACGCGCGCGGCATCGACGAAGATCCGGGTGCCCTGCGTCTTCAGGTCGAGTGTGCCGTGATGCTCGCCATCTTCGGTGCGGAAGGTCCGGATCAGTCCGAGCGGCGGCTCGGCCTGGAGCGCGTTGGCCGTCATCATGCGCAGGAAGAAGCGGTTATCGCGGGTGATGCCGAGCAGCCACGAGCGCAGCCGTTCCGCCAGGCTTGCATTGCCGTACAGCGGCCGGAAGTCGAAGAAGATGTTGGCATTGAGCAGGGCATTCGGCGTCGGCTCGCGGATCCAGCCGGCGAATTTCGCGCGCCACTCGTCGACCGACAGGCAGCAATCGCGATTGCTCGACATGATGTTGCCTGGACAGAGTGGGAAGCCGATCTCTGCAAGGGCGTCGTTGACGCGGCGCGCGAAGGTGAGCAGCCGGGCGCGGTCGTGCGACAGCGCATCCTCGTCGCCTTCGAAGATGACCGCATTGTCCTGGTCGGTGGCAACGGTCTGCTCGCGCCGGCCTTCGCTGCCGAGCGACAGCCAGCACCACTCGAGTCCCGCGAGGTCCGCCTCCGGGAGGAGCAGGTCGAACACGCGTTCGGTCATCGCGTCGTTCAGCGCGGCGATCGTGTGCGTCAGTCCTTCCGCGGCGGCCCCCTGGGCGATGAGGTTCTCGGTCAGCATGCCGATGTCCTGCGCGGCTCGTTTCAGCGCCGCGACCGTGCGGGCGACCTTGATCGACTGCATCACGTTGCGCATCGACACCCGTTGCAGCGAAAACAGGTCTCGTTCGGACACGATGCCGGTGATGCGGTCCTCGCGCGTCACCACCAGCTGGTGATAGCCGCGCTGCGCCATCAGCGCGAGGGCGTC
>JAOUJD010000008.1 GCA_029883565.1 Burkholderiaceae bacterium | reverse complement strand
CGAACTGGGTGTAGTACTGCATCCGGTCCGGGTCGTAGTACGGCTCGCTTTTCTTCAGGGGCACCAGCTTCCCGTTGATCGTCAGCTGCTTGTTGACGTACTCGACGCGGTCGCCCGGCAACCCGACCACCCGCTTGATGTAGTCCTGCGAGGGGTTCAGGGGAAACCGGAACACCATGACGTCGCCCCGCTTGGGCTGGCCTAGGTCGACCACCTTCTTGTTGACGACCGGCAGCCGGATGCCGTACTCGTACTTGTTGACCAGGATGAGGTCGCCGATCTCTAGCGTGGGGATCATCGAGCCCGACGGGATCCGGAAAGGCTCGAAGAGGAACGAACGGAGCAGGAACACCAGCAGGATCACCGGGAAGAAGCTGGCCGTGTATTCAAGCCAGGCCGGCTGGCGAACGGCGCCCTCCTCGAGGGTGCGGCGCTCCTGCTCGACGATCGGCTCCTTGCGCGCCAGCGCCGCCGCATTGCGCTGGTCGAAGTCGGCGAGCAGGCGCACGGCCCGCGCCCGTCGCTGCTTCTCGAGCACCAGTTTGTCGAACACCCACAGCACGCCGGTGACGACCGTGAGGACGAACAGGATCAACGCAAAGTTCATTTGTCTTCCACCTGCAGGATCGCCAGGAAGGCCTCCTGCGGAATTTCCACCGTACCGACCTGCTTCATCCGCTTCTTTCCGGCCTTCTGCTTCTCGAGAAGCTTCTTCTTGCGCGTGATATCGCCGCCGTAGCACTTCGCGAGCACGTTCTTGCGCAACGCCTTGACGTCCTCGCGCGCGATGATGCTGGCGCCGATCGAGGCCTGGATCGCGACGTCGTACATCTGCCGCGGGATCAGCTTGCGCATCTTGGCCGCGACCTCGCGGCCCCGGTGGGTCGCATTGGCCCGGTGCACGATCACGGAGAGCGCGTCGACCCGGTCGCCGTTGATCAGCATGTCGACCTTGACGACGTCCGCCGCCCGGTACTCCTTGAACTCGTAGTCCATCGACGCATAGCCGCGCGACACCGATTTCAGCTTGTCGAAGAAGTCGAGCACGATCTCCGCGAGCGGGAGCTCGTAGGTGAGGATGACGTGCCGGCTGTGGTAGGTCAGGTCGGTCTGGACGCCGCGCTTGCCGATCGCGAGCGTGATCACCTGGCCCACGTGCTCCTGCGGCACGAAGATCGTCACGGTGACGATGGGCTCGCGGATCTCCTCGATCTTGGCCGGGTCCGGCATCTTCGACGGATTCTCGACCGCGACCACGCTGCCGTCGCGCAGCAGCACTTCGTACACCACCGAGGGCGCGGTGGTGATGAGGTCCATGTCGTACTCGCGCTCGAGCCGCTCCTGCACGATGTCCATGTGCAGCAGGCCGAGAAAGCCGCAGCGGAAGCCGAAGCCGAGCGCCTGCGATACCTCGGGCTCGAAGTGCAGCGACGCGTCGTTCAGCTGCAGCTTGGTGAGCGCGTCGCGCAGTGCCTCGTACTGGTTCGACTCGACCGGGAACAGCCCGGCGAACACCTGCGGCTTCACTTCCTTGAAGCCGGGCAGGGGCGCGGTCGCCGCCTTGCCGGCGTGCGTGACCGTGTCGCCGACATGCGCGTCGCGCAGTTCCTTGATGCCGGAGATGACGAAGCCCACCTCGCCCGCGGACAGCTGGTCGCGGGATCGCGACTTCGGCGTGAACACCCCCACCTGCTCGACCAGATGCGTCGCGCCCGTCGCCATCAGGAGGATCTTGTCCTTGGGCTTGAGCAAGCCGTTGACGACGCGCACCAGCATCACGACGCCGACGTAGTTGTCGAACCAGGAGTCGATGATCAGCGCCTGCAGCGGGGCATTCGGATCGCCCCTGGGCGGCGGAACGCGCTCGATGATCCGCTCGAGAATCTCGTCCAGCCCCATCCCGGTCTTCGCGCTCGCGAGGATGGCGTCGTGCGCGTCGAGCCCGATCACGTCCTCGATCTCGGCGCGCGCCTCCTCGGCATTGGCGGACGCCAGATCCATCTTGTTCAGGATGGGCAGGACCTCGACCCCGAGTTCGATGGCCGTGTAGCAGTTGGCGACGGTCTGCGCCTCGACGCCCTGCGACGCATCCACGACCAGCAACGCTCCCTCGCAGGCCGACAGGGACCGGCTGACCTCGTAGCTGAAGTCGACGTGGCCCGGCGTGTCGATCAGGTTCAGGTTGTAGGTCTTCCCGTCCGCGGCCACGTACTCGAGCGCCGCCGTCTGTGCCTTGATCGTGATGCCCCGCTCCCGCTCGAGGTCCATCGAGTCGAGCACCTGCGCCTCCATTTCCCGGTCCGACAGGCCGCCGCAACGCTGGATCAGGCGATCCGCGAGCGTCGACTTGCCGTGGTCGATGTGCGCGATGATGGAAAAGTTGCGGATATGCTGCATGCGTTTACGCCGAAACAACCGCCTTTGAGCTCCGACGGTCGAATCCGTGGCGGCAACGGCGGCCAGGGCCGAAGCGCCAAAGAAAAGGGGGTGACCGTCAGGACACCCCCTTTTCCGGTTTAGCCAGCTATTTTAGCTTGATGCGGTAGCCCGCGATGGCCCTATCGACGGATCACGAGGAAACGGGACGCATCCCCCCTCCGGACCAGCACCGCGACGTCCTTTTTCGCGTCGAGCTTGGCCACGACTTCGTTGAACTGGCGCGCACCCTGGACCTCGACGTTATTCAGTTGCGTGATCACGTCGCCCGGGCGCAGCCCGGCGGCCGCAGCCAGTCCGTCGACGCCATCGACCTGGACCCCGCCCTTCACGCCCAGTTCCTTCTGCTTGTCAGCCGACAGGTCGGAGACGACCAGGCCCAGCGCGTTGCTCGGCGCGGCCTGCTTCGGCACCTCGCGGCTGCGCGCACTGGCTGGCTGGTCCGGCTGCAGTTCCCCGACGGTCACCTTCAGGTCGCGCTGCCCGCCCTTGCGGAACACCGTCATGTTGACCGTGGTGCCGGGCTTGGTCCCGCCCACGATCCTGGGCAGGTCGGTCGAACGCTCGATCGCCTTGCCATCGAAACGGACGATGACGTCGCCCGGCTCGACGCCGGCCTTGGCCGCCGGAGCGTCCTTTTCCACGGTGTTGACCAGCGCGCCGGCCGGCTTGCCGAGGCCGATGGCGTCCGCGACGTCGCGCGACACCGACTCGATTCCGACGCCGATCCGGCCCCGGATCACGCGGCCGGCGGCACGCAGCTGCTGCTGCACGTTCATCGCCTCGTCGATCGGAATCGCGAAGGAGATGCCGGCATAGGCGCCGGATGTCGTGAAGATCTGCGAGTTGATGCCGATGACCTCGCCCCGCATGTTGATCAAGGGCCCGCCCGAGTTGCCAGGATTGACGGCGACGTCGGTCTGGATGAACGGCAGGTATTCGCCGGTCTCGCGACCCTTGGCGCTGATGATGCCAGCCGTGACCGTGTTCTCGAGCCCGAAGGGCGACCCGATCGCGATGACCCACTCGCCGACCCTGATCTTGCTGGAGTCGCCGACGCGTACCGTCGGCAGTCCGCTGGCTTCGACCTTGATCAGCGCGACGTCGGAGCGCTTGTCGGCACCCAGCAGCTTGGCCTTGAACTCGCGCTTGTCGCTCAGCGTGACGGTGATCTCGTCGGCGCCCTCCACGACGTGCGCGTTCGTCAGAAGGTAGCCGTCAGCGGAAATCACGAACCCGGAGCCCAGTCCGCGCGGCACGTTGCGCCGGGGCCCCGGCGGCTGCCTCGGCCCCTGCTGCGGAGGGTTCGGGAAGAAGCGACGGAAGAATTCGTACATCGGGTCGTTCTCGTCGAGGTCGGGAAACGGCATGGCGCCCTGCTGTCCCCCGCCGACCTTCGCGCTGGTACGAACGCCGACGACCGCAGGTCCGACCCGCTCGGCGAGGTCGGCGAAGTCGGGCAGGGACTGGACCGTCTGCGCCGCCACATCTGGCGACGCCAGCGGCAGCGCGACGGCCAGTAGTGGGGCGAGCAATGCGGCGGCTAACTTGCGGAGCATCTGTATTCCCTCTCCTTGCTTGGTATGGCTTCTTAAAGTGGACGACACGCGTCAGCGCGTGCCGCGAAATTCGACGGAAAGCGCGACCGCGCGAACCGTGCCGGGCGGGACTTCGCCGACCACGGTGACGAGCGCGTCGCCGACCCGTCTCGAGAGCGCCGACGTCGGTCCGTGCATCCGGACCTGGGCCGCGGGATCGATGACGGGAGAATTGGGTTCGATGAAGACCGACATCGTTGCCAGGCCGTCAGCGAACACGACCTGCATCGCTTCGACGGAGCCCATGCGACGCATGACCTCCTTGGTCTTGCGGAAACCTTCGGGCGTGGGGACGAGCCAGCCGTGCTTGGCGAGGTCCGTCTTGTGGTAGTCGCTGCGCACCACCGACCAGCCCTCGACGGACCAGGTCGGCTTCAGGAGCGAACGGTCGATGCGGTCGCCGACCCGGACCTCGCTGAACCCGATCTGCTCGATCACTTCCCTGCGCTCGTTGAGCGTCTGGGCCCGCAGCAGCAATCCGGAGGCACGATCGAGCCAAAGACGATAGGCGTAGCGCAGGTCGTCGCGAGGCTCGAGCGCGAGGGTCTGGGCCTCGAGGCCGGCGACGCGCTCCACGGGACCGAGGCGGGCTTCATAGCGCTGCAGGATCTCGTCGGGCGACGCGCCGGACAGCGCCGGAAACGACTCCTCGGCGCTGCGACGCTCGACGATGATCTTGCGCGACTCCGGGATCAGGCACTGGACCTCGTCGTCGCTGTCCGAGCGCTTGCGCAGGTATTCACGCGGCTTGCCGTCGAGCGTCTGGATGCGCTCGTGCGACTTCGAGCCATCGAACAGGTGCGTGATGCGCGAGGAGGTTATTTCGCCACCGGACTGATAGATGATGGTTCCCGCGTAATTGATCCTGTGCGCGGCGGTGCGTGCGGCCTGGATCCACTGCGCCTCCGTGCGGGGCGCCTCGCGCGCCTGGTCCTGCGCGTTCGCGTGGACGCCGGCGAAGGCGCTGCAGGCGACGAGGACGGCGCCCAACCTTCGGCCCGGCACCCACCGTCCCCGCCGTGCACCACCCGCCGCTTGCCCCACTATCAACGCTCCTCCGGGCTCATCCGCAGATACGCGGTCGCGCGCGGCAGAGGCGTCCCACCCGTGAGTTCACGGTGCGCGGCGAAATACGGATCCAGTGCACGCGCGCTGGCGATGGCCGCGGCGGCCCTGGGTGTCGTCGCCTGGCCGGACGGCGTCCCGCCGCCGGTCGCAGCGACTGTTTCCGCCGCCACCGCCGGCTCGGAGCGCTGCGCAACGACGCTGGTCGCCGGCTCCCGCAGCAGCGGAACGGCGACGAAGGCCAGCGCAGCCATGGACGCGGCGATCGCCGCGCCAGGAACGAGGTAACGACGCACGCCAGAACGCCGCCGGCGGGGCGCAAGCACGGTCGGTTCCGACGCGAGCGCCTGGCTCACGCGGGCGCAGAAGCCTTCGGCGTGGCAGGCCGCCACCTCGCTCGAGCGCAGCGCATCGCCCACCAGCTGCAGGTCCGACCAGCGTCGCCTGAGGTCCGGGTCCCGGCAAAGGGCGTCGATCACCGCAGCCGCGCGATCGGGGTCGAGCTCCCCGTCGATCAGGCACGACAGTTGTTCGATGTCCACGTTTCCAGTCACCGCAATGTGTCGGGCTGCCATCATGTCTTTCCTACCAGCGCTTGTCTTTGGCCGAATCGAGGATCGGCTTCAATTCCTGGGCAATGGCCTCTCGGGCGCGAAAGATACGCGAGCGCACGGTCCCGATCGGGCAATTCATGGATTCCGCAATTTCCTCGTAGCTCAAGCCTTCGATTTCCCTGAGCACGATCGCCGTTCGCAGGTCTTCGGGCAGCCGGTCGATCGCCCGGTTGACCGCCTCGCCGACCTGCTTCGTCCGCAGCATCGATTCCGGGGTGTTCAGATCCCTTAGGCGCTCCCCGTCGTCAAAAGTTTCCGCCTCCTCGATATCCGCCTCGGTCGTCGTCGGAACCCGGCGACCCTGGGACACCAGGTAGTTCTTGGCCGTATTGATCGCAATCCGGTAGAGCCACGTGTAAAAGGCGCTTTCGCCGCGGAAGTTCGGCAGCGCCCGGTACGCCTTGATGAACGCTTCCTGGGCGACGTCCTCCACCTCCGCCGAGTCGCGAACCAGGCGCGACAACAGGCGAAATATCTTGCGCTGGTACTTGGAGACGAGAAGATCGAAGGCGCCCTTGTCGCCGCGCTGGACGCGCTCGACCAGCTGCTGATCGATGTCGCGATCCGTCATGCCGGCCCGTGGGGTGCTTCACGCCGCGGCGGGGACAGCCCATCGACCGGCAGCATGCGCGAATGTTCGTCTGGTCTCATTTTGGTCGGCCTGGCCCGGACCCGGCGGCAGCGCCCTTCCGGCCCGAACTCCACCGGACGTGGACCCAAAGCCTGCGGAAGGTCTCCGCCGGCACCGCGTCCGGCCAGATCGGAACCCACATGGAGCCGGACTTGACCGTAATCAACCATGGCGCTGCGAAAAGGCACCGTGACGCCTGCCCCGGTCCGTCGCCAGGCCCATCGGCCCGACGAACGGCGACCCGCCCGGCGCGGTCGACGCCGATCTCGCAGGGTTTCGGGTCGCGCGTCCGACCGGCAGCGACGCCCCAGGCCGCCGCCAGCAGGCCACCGAGGGCCACCCACGGATCAGGCGGCTGGGCGCGCCAGGCGGCGACCAGCAGTGCCAGGCCGCTCGCGATTGCGGCCGCGCGCGCGATCCGCCGGACGGTCCGCTCCCGCCGGGACGGCAACAGAGGCGTCCACGGGACCAGCACTCAGATGCGCTTGAAGACCAGCGTGCCGTTGGTGCCGCCGAAGCCGAACGAATTCTTCAGCGCCACATCGATGCGCATCTGGCGCGCGGTGTTCGCGCAGTAGTCCAGATCGCACTCCGGGTCCTGGTTGAAGATGTTGATGGTCGGCGGGGACACCTGGTGGTACACCGCGAGCGCAGTGACGACGGACTCGACCCCGCCCGCGCCGCCGAGCAGGTGGCCTGTCATCGACTTCGTGGAATTGACCACGACCCCGCGCGCCGCGTCGCCGAGAGCCGCCTTGATCGCCTTGGTCTCGTTGATGTCGCCGAGCGGGGTCGAAGTGCCGTGCGCGTTGAGGTAGTCGACCTCGTCCGCATTGATGCGCGCATTGCGCAGGGCAGCGATCATGCAGCGGCGCGGGCCATCCATGTCCGGCGCGGTCATGTGATACGCGTCCGCGCTCATTCCGAATCCCGACAACTCGCAGTAGATGCGGGCGCCGCGCTGCTTCGCGTGCTCGTAGTCTTCCAGCACCATCACGCCGGCGCCCTCGCCCATCACGAATCCGTCGCGGTCCTTGTCGAATGGACGGCTGGCGGTCGCCGGGTCGTCGTTGCGCGTCGACAGGGCCCGCATCGTGTCGAAGCCCCCGATCCCGAGCGGACAGATGGTGGACTCGGCGCCGCCCGCGATCATCACGTCGGCGTCACCGTACTCGATCAGGCGACCCGCCTCGCCGATGGAATGCAGACCGGTGGTGCACGCAGTCACGATCGCCAGGTTCGGGCCCTTCAATCCGAACTGTATCGACAGGTTGCCCGAGATCATGTTGATGATCGAACCGGGAATCAGGAACGGCGAAACGCGGCGCGGACCGCGGTTGATCAGCTCGGTGTGGTTGTCCTCGATCATCGGCAGTCCGCCGATGCCGGAACCGATCACGCAGCCGATGCGCTCGCGGTTCGAGTCGGTGATCTCGATGCCGCAGTCCTTGATCGCCTGGACCGAGGCGGCGATGCCGTAATGGATGAAGACATCCATCCGGCGCGCCTCCTTCGGGGACATGTACGCGGCGAGATCGAAGTTCCTGACCTCGCCGGCGATGCGGCAGCCGAGGCCGGACGCATCGAAGCGGGTGATGGGGGCGATGCCGGAGCGTCCGGCCAGCATCGCGTCCCAGGACGACGGCACGTCGTTGCCGACCGGGCTCACCACGCCCAGGCCGGTCACCACTACACGGCGCCGTCCGGTCATGCTCCGGTGACGGCCATCAGGCCTTCTTCAGGTGGCTGTTGATGTAATCGATCGCCTGCTGGACGGTGCGGATCTTCTCGGCTTCTTCGTCCGGAATCTCGCACTCGAATTCGTCTTCCAGGGCCATCACCAGCTCGACCGTGTCGAGCGAATCGGCGCCCAGGTCTTCCACGAACGCGGACTCGTTCTTGATGTCCGCCTCGTTGACGCCCAGTTGTTCGGCGACGATCTTCTTGACCCGTTGTTCGACGTTTTCCATTGCTGCTCTCCTCCTACCTGGTTCTTGATCAGGGCAATCGAGATTGCCTCCTGTACGCCCCCTGCAACCTGCGTCCCGAGCCCGTCCAAAAAGGCGCGCGGATTCTAACAGAGCACCCCTCGTGCCTCAGTTCATGTACATGCCGCCGTTGACGTGCAGGGTCGCGCCGGAAATGTAGGAGCCGGCCGCAGACGCGAGAAACAGGACCGCCGCGGCCACTTCCTCGCCCTGCCCGAGTCGACCAAGCGGGATCTGTCCCAGCAGAGCCTGCGTCTGCGCCTCGTTCAGACCTCGCGTCATGTCGGTGTCGATGAAGCCGGGAGCGACGCAGTTCACCGTGATGTTGCGGCTTCCGAGCTCGCGCGCAAGCGCGCGCGTCATGCCAGCCACACCGGCCTTGGCCGCCGCGTAGTTCGCCTGGCCGGCATTGCCGCTGGCGCCGACCACGGACGTGATGTTGATGATGCGCCCGTGCTTCGCCTTCATCATGCCGCGCAGCACGGCGCGGGACATGCGGAACACGGCCGACAGGTTCGTGTCGATCACGGCCGACCAGTCCTCGTCCTTCATCCGCATCGCGAGCGTGTCGCGCGTGATGCCGGCGTTGTTCACGAGGATCGAAAGCTTTCCGTATTCCTTGCCGATCGCGTCGACGAGGCCTTCGCACGCGGCACCGTCGCACACGTCGAGCACCGCGGCGCGGCCGCGGGCGCCCAGGTCGGCCAGCCGCTGCGCGATGCCGTCGGCACCTGCCTGCGTCGTCGCGGTTCCGATCACGGTCGCGCCCGCGCGGGCGAGCTGCTCTGCGATCGCGCGCCCGATCCCGCGCGATGCGCCCGTGACGAGCGCCACGTCACCGGACAGGCAGTTGGGCTGGAAGACATCCATCGTCGGCTCCTAGGCTGTCAGGCGGGCGAGCGCATCCTTGAGGCTGGCGGCATCGGAGACGGCGACGCTCTCGAGAGACGGCGCAATCCGCTTCGTCAGTCCCGCCAGCACGCGGCCCGGGCCGCACTCGACCACGTGGGTCACGCCGTCGGAGGCCATGCGCTGGATCGTCTCGACCCATCGTACCGGCGATGCGGCCTGCCGCGCCAGCGCATCGACGATGCGTGCTGGATCGGTCTCCGTGGCGACGTCCACGTTGTTGATCAGCGTGATCGACGGCGCGCCTAGCGAAACCGCAGCCAGTTGTCCGCGCAGCCGCTCGCTCGCGGGACGCAGCAGCGACGAGTGGAACGGCGCCGACACGGGCAGCGGCAGGGCGCGCTTCGCTCCCAGCCGTTTGGCCGCCTCGCATGCGCGCGCCACCGCGGATGCGTGCCCGGCGATCACGACTTGTGATGGCGCATTGAAGTTCACCGGCTCGACCACTTCGCCCGCTGCGGCTTCGACGCACGCCTGCCTCACCTGCTCGTCAGTCAGGCCGAGGATGGCCGCCATGCCCCCCTGCCCGACCGGCACCGCGTCCTGCATCGCCTGCGCGCGGAAGCGCACGAGGCGGACGGCATCCGCCAGCGCCAGCGCTCCGGCGGCCGTGAGCGCGGTGTACTCGCCGAGGCTGTGACCGGCGACAACGGCCGGCGCGGGGCCGCCTGCCGCACGCCACGCCCGGTATACGGCGTAGCCGGCAACCAGCATCACGGGCTGCGTGTTGACCGTGAGGCTGAGGTCCTCTGCCGGTCCCGCGTGGATCAGCGCGGCAATGTCCTGCCCGAGCGCGGCCGAGGCCTCGCGCAGAACGTCGTCGACCGCGGCGTCGCCCGCGAATGAATCGAGCATGCCGACCGACTGCGACCCCTGCCCGGGGAAGACGAACGCAAGCTTCATTTCACCACCGCACCAGGACCGAGCCCCACGTGAAGCCTCCTCCGACGCCCTGCAGCAGCACATGCTGGCCGCGGGTGATCTGACCGCTGCGCACGGCGTCGTCGAGTGCGAGCGGGACCGAGGCCGCCGAAGTATTGGCGTGCCGATCGACGGTCACGACCAGTCTCTCCTCGGGCAGCCCGAGCCGCCTGGCCGTGGCCTTGAGGATGCGGATGTTGGCCTGGTGCGGCACGAGCCAATCGAGCTGCGCGGGATCCAGCTTCGCCTGCCTCAGTGTTTCCAGTGCCGACGTGCCGAGCACGCTGACCGCAAGCTTGAACACCGCCTGGCCGTCCATCCGCAGGAACGGGTCGCCTTCCACCCGGCCTTCAGCGATGCGCCCGGCGGTGCACAGCACGCCCGCCTGGCTGCCGTCCGCCTTCAGTTGGGATGCCAGCAGGCCGGGCTCGCTCGATGCCTCGAGCACCACGGCGCCGGCGCCGTCGCCGAACAGCACGCACGTCGTGCGGTCGTTCCAGTCGAGGATCCGCGAAAAGAGTTCGGCCCCGATCACCAGTGCACGCCTGTGCGCGCCGGTCCGGATCAGCGCGTCCGCGGCCGTGAGCGCGTACACGAAGCCGCTGCATACCGCCTGCACGTCGAAAGCGGCGCATCCGAGCGCACCAAGGCGACCCTGGATCAGGCAGGCCGTGCTTGGAAATATCTGGTCCGGCGTCGAGGTGCCGACGACGATCAGGTCGATGTCGCCTGCAACCCGCCCGGCGGCCTCGAGTGCCGCCCGCGCGGCCCGAGTGCCGAGTTCGGCCGTCGTGATGCCCGGCTCGGCCACGTAGCGCTGCCGGATCCCGGTTCGCGCGACGATCCACTCGTCCGAGGTCTCGATGCCGCGGTTGCCCAGCTCGCGGGCCAGCTCGTCGTTGCTGACGATCCGCTGCGGCAGACCGGAACCGGTTCCGGTGATCTTCGAATACAGCCGGCTCATGCGTTCGCTTCAGTCGAAGGGTGCGACCGGTGCATCTGCTCCAGCTGCGCGACGTACGGCTGCATCGCAGCGACCGTGCGTTCGAGCAGCCGGTGGCGCGCCTCGTCGTAGCCGCGCTTCAGCGCGCATTCGAACGCCAGCGCGTCGGCCGACCCGTGGCTCTTGAGCACGAGGCCGCGCAAGCCGAGCAGGCTCGCGCCGTTGTGGTACCGATGATCGACGCGGCGCTTGAAGCGCTGCATCGCCGGCATGGCGACGAGTGCCTGCAGCCGCGCCACCGGCCCGCGCGAGAACTCCTCCCGCATGAAGCCCCCGAGCATCTGCACGAGGCCTTCCGACGCCTTGAGCGCGACGTTGCCCACGAACCCGTCGCAGACCACGATGTCCGTCGTTCCCTTGAAGATGTCGTTGCCCTCGACGTTGCCGTGAAAGTTGAGCGAACTAGCGCGCAACAGCTCGCCCGCCTGCTTCACCACGTCGTTGCCCTTGATGACCTCTTCGCCGATGTTCAGCAGGCCGATGGTCGGCCGCTCCTTCTCGTCGACGGCCGCCACCAGCGCCGCGCCGAGGACGGCGAACTGCAGCAGGTGATCCGGGCCGCAGTCGACGTTGGCGCCGAGATCGAGCATGGTCGTCACTCCGCCCTTCTGGTTCGGGATCACGCCGGCGATGGCCGGGCGATCGATGCCGTCCAGCGTCTTGAGGACGAAGCGGGCGATGGCCATCAGCGCGCCGGTGTTGCCGGCACTGACGCAGACGTCGGCCCGGCCCTCCTTGACCAGGTTGACCGCGAGCCGCATCGACGAATTGCGCTTGCCGCGCAGCGCCACCGCCACCGGATCGTGCATCTCGACGACCTCGTCGGCGTGCACGATCTCGATGGACGCAGGAATGCGGCCGGGCAGGGCCGCCTTCAGCTCGGGTTCGCGGCCGACCAGCAGCAGCGTTGCATCGGGCTGGTGCGCGAGGAAAGCGAGGGAAGCCGGGACCGTGACCGGAATGCCGTGGTCACCGCCCATGCAGTCGATGGCGAGGCGAACCGTCACCGGTGGCTCGTCACTGCGGCACCCACCGGCCGCCGCTCAGGGCTGGCGTGCGGCGACAGGGGCATGGGGTTGGGTTGCCGGGCGTAGGCGCGCGGTCGGCCGGTGATGGCGGCTCGCCGAGTACTTATTCGTCGTTCTTGGTCGCGATGACCTTCTTGCCCCGATAGACGCCATTCGGGCTGATGTGGTGGCGACGATGGACTTCGCCCGTCGTCGGCTCGATCGCCGTCGGCGGATTGGTCAGGAAATCGTGCGCGCGGTGCATGCCCCGCTTCGACGCCGATTTCTTGTTCTGTTGGACTGCCATGGCTAACCCCAAGAAAAGAAACGGAAATTGTACCCGACCCCGAACCCGCGCGGAAGCGCTCAGCCGCCGGCCGGCCCACCGCCGCCGCCCCGTTTGAGCGATCCGAGCACCGCGAAGGGGTTTGGACGGTCTGCTTCCACGGATTCCGGTTCCACGGCCGACGGAAGCGCGCAGTCCGCATGCCTGGGAACCAGGGGCAGGGACAGGATGGCCTCCTCCTCGATCCATGGCAACAGCGCCATGGCGGGAGACCCGATCGTCACCTCCAGTTCGTCGTCCTCGATCGGCAGCGCGTTGAGCTCCTCCTCGTCCTGCACGAAGCGGAACGGCACCTCCCGGACGAGTTCGAACTCCACGGCTTCATTGCAGCGCTCGCAGCGCAGCGGAAGGCGTGCCGACAGCTTCATCACCGCGCCCGGATGGCCGTCCTCGTCGATCCGGCCCGCGATCTCATAGCGCAAACGTGCGGCCGGATCGAGCACGGACTCCGCCAGCCGAGGCAGCTGGGACACCGTGGCCTCGCCACTCAGGGTTTCGCGCTTGCGCGCCAGCCGGAAGGCATCAAACGTCGTTGCGTTGGTGGACATGGCACGCGGTTCGCAGGTCGCTCGCTACACTCCTGTGGCCATGACGATCGTACTCGCCTCCACCTCGCCGTATCGAAGGGAGCTGCTGCAGCGGCTGCGCCTGCCATTCGACGTGATCGCCCCCGCCGTGGACGAAGCGCGCCTTCCCGGCGAAGCGCCGCTTGCGATGGCGCTGCGCCTGGCCGAGGCCAAGGCGGCCGACGTGGCGCGTCGCGTGCCGGAGGCGGTCGTGATCGGGTCGGACCAGATGGCCGAACTCGACGGCGAACCGATCGGCAAGCCGCTTACGCACGAGGCGGCCCTGGCGCAACTGCTGCGCGCGCAGGGACGCTCGATGGTGTTCCATACCGCCGTCGCCGTCGCGGCCGGGGGCGCGATTCAGGTCGCTTCGGTCCCGACCGCGGTGTGGTTTCGCCGGCTGGATGCCTCAGCGCTCGACGCCTACCTGAGGAGCGATCGGCCCTACGACTGCGCCGGTGCCGCGAAGATCGAGTCCCTCGGCATCGCCCTCGTGGAACGCGTCGAATCGGACGACCCCACCGCCCTGGTCGGACTGCCGCTGATCAGGTTGACGTCGATGCTGGCGGCCGCTGGCGTCGACGTGCTGGGCTTGCGCACGACATGAGCGGCACGCTGTACCTGCTGCCCTGCCCGATCGCGGCGGCGCCGCTCGACGCCGCGCTTCCCGCCGAGGTCGCGGCGATCGCGCGCCGCACCGAATACTTCCTCGTCGAGAACGCGAAGAGCGCACGCGCCTTCTTGAAGCAGCTGGGCCATCCGCGTCCGCTGCGGGAACTGGCGATCACGGAGATCGGCCATGCGCCGCGGGCCGCGGACATCGCGGGCTGGCTTGCGCCGCTCGCTTCCGGCAGCGACGTCGCCGTCGTGTCCGAAGCGGGCTGCCCGGGGATTGCCGACCCCGGCGGCACGCTGGTCGCCGCCGCGCATGCCGCCGGCTGGCGGGTGCGTCCGCTGGTCGGCCCGTCGTCGATCCTGCTGGCGCTGATGGCCTCCGGCCTCGATGGCCAGCGCTTCCGCTTTCACGGCTACCTGCCGGTTGCGCCCGAGGCGCGCGCAGCGAGCCTGAAGGCGCTCGAGCGCGAGTCGAGAACGCGCGGGGAGACACAGGTGTTCATCGAGACGCCGTATCGCGGCGCGGCGCTGTTCGACGCCGTGCTCGAGACCTGCGCGCGTTCCACCCGCCTGGCGGTCGCGGCCGACCTGACGGGCCCCGACGAGCATGTCGGCATGCGGACCGTGGAGGCGTGGACGGCCTGCCCCGCCGACCGGCGTCCGGTCCTGCAGCGCCGTCCCGCCGTGTTCTGCCTGCTCGCCTCCTAGCGTTCGTCCATCCCGAGCGGCTCGGCGTATCCGTCCGGGCGCCACCAGACACGACCGTCGTGTTCAGTCACGTCGAGCGGGCGCAGGCCGCCGCGGCCAGCGCAGGCCCCGCCCGCGCAGGCGCCGGTCGCCGGGTCGTACAGCGCGCCGTGCGTGGCGCACACCAGATGCTCGGCGTCGAAGTCGAAGAATTCCCCGGGCTGCCAGTCGAGTTCCATCGCGACGTGCGCGCACCGATTCAGGTAGGCACGCGCGACGCCGCCGAAGCGCACCGCGAAGGCCGGCACCCGCCGTCCGCCGACGCTCACCTCGAAGCGCACCCCGCGTCCGCCGTTGGCGAGCGCCTCCGAGCGGCACACTTCGATCATCCGTTGCCGTCGAACCAGTCGCGCAGTTCAGCCACGTTGCCGACGAGGGCCAGCGGCGCCCGGGCGGCGAGCTGATGGCGCGGGTGCGCTCCGTACGTCACGCCGATCGCGGCCGCGCCAGCGGCCGCCGCCATCTCCAGATCGTGTGTCGTATCCCCGATCATCACAGTCCGCCCCACCGGCACGGCGATTTCCTCGGCCAGTTCGAGCAGCATCGCGGGATGCGGCTTCGGATGCGTCTCGTCGGCGCAGCGTGAAGACTGGAAGAACGCGCCGAGGCCGGTCGATTCGAATGCGCGCGCAAGGCCGCGCCGGCTCTTGCCCGTGGCGACAGCCAGCGGCACGCCCTGCCCGCTCAAGTCGACGAGGAATTCACGCACGCCCTCGAACAGCACGATCTCAGGTTCGCAGGCGAACCAGTGATGCCGGTAGCGCGCCGAGAACTCCTCGATGCGCGCGGCAGTCAGCTCCGGAACGGCCCGCGCGAGCGCGTCATGCAGCCCCAGGCCGATCACGTGGCTGGCCTGCTCGAGTGTCGGCACCGTGAGGGACAGGTCGGCCGCGGCCTTCTGGATGCAAAGGGCGATCATCGCCGTGGAATCGACGATGGTGCCGTCCCAGTCGAAGACGATCAGGTCAAAGCGGCGCGACATCGAGCGCTTTCAGGAAGGACAGGCATTCTGGCGGCAGCGGAGCCTCGAATGCGAGAGGCTGCCCGCTGACGGGATGGCTCAGACGGACCGACCCGGCGTGCAGGAACATCCGCGCAAGCCGCGGCCGCGCGTCCGCGCGCGCGACGGCCTTGTTCAATTCGAAGTCGCCGTACTTGTCATCGCCGACGATCGGGAAGCCGAGATGGGCGAGGTGCACGCGGATCTGATGCGTGCGACCGGTCCGCAGTTCCGCCTCGAGCAGCGAAAATCGTCCGTAGCGCTTGATTAGCGTGAACACGGTGTGCGACTCCGCCCCTTCGGGGTCCACGTTGACCCGGCGTTCGCCCTCCCTAGTCAGGTACTTGGTCAGGGCAAGCCGGACGTGCTGCCGGTCGTTGACCCAGTCGCCCTTGACGAGCACCCGGTATCGCTTGTCGACCTTGCCGTCACGCAGCTGCTCGTGCAGTCCGACCAGCGCACGGCGGGTCTTGGCGAGCAGCAGCAGGCCCGACGTATCGCGATCGAGCCGATGGGCGAGTTCGAGGAACGGCTGGTTCGGCCGCGCCGCCCGCACCCGCTCGATCAATCCGTGCGCGATCCCGCTGCCCCCATGCGCCGCCAGGCCGGCCGGCTTGTCCACGACGATCAGATGCTCATCTTCGTACAGGATCGGCGGCATCTCGGCCGGCGCGAGCCTGGCACCCGCCGGCCTCGGCTCGGCCACCCGGATCGGCGGTACCCGGACCACGTCGCCGGCGGCCAGCCGGTAGTCGACCGCGGCCCGGCCCTTGTTCACCCGCACCTCGCCGCTGCGTACGACCCGGTACACGTGGCTCTTCGGTACCCCTTTCGCGATCCGCAACAGGAAGTTGTCGAGCCGTTGGCCCTCCGCTTCCGGCCCGATCGTCAGGTAGGAAACGCGGTCGGCGGCGACGGCGTCCGGACGCCCGGACCCGCCCGTCAGGCCGGGGGGCGCCTCTTTTCCCGTTTTACGGCCAGCACCCATCTTGCATATACTTGAGCGGTCGAGGATTTTTCGGCACTTCCGGAAGGAGGCGGGGCGAACGTCCCGCCCGGCGCCGTGCCTGGCGCGCCCGGATGAACGGTTCCTGCTTCGGTCGGAACCGGCTCGAAGACCGGACAAACGCGAGGAATTGTAGCCGCGCCGCACCCGCCACCCGGCGAACGGCCGGCGATGACGAACCTCGCACAGGCGCCGTCGTCCGCGTGCGGACGACGGTTCGGAAGCTGGAGAAGGCTTCCTGGATTCGCAGTCGGGCCACCGATGGTGGCCGCGTGGCGCAAGCCATGGACTGCGCGGGCCCGCGTAGTGCGGGAGCCGCTGAAGCGAACTGTTTTGGACCCTGAGCGCGGCGCGCATCGCCGCAACAACAACGAGATCAAACGTCGGGAACCAGCTCTTCATGGTCGTCGTCCCTGTCCTGTCTCCGCCCGCCGCTTCCCATGGTGCGGCCGGAGTACGCCTGGACGGGCGTGTCCACGCTGCCCTTGGTCGGACACCGGGAGCGCCGCCTCGCGGTCGCTTCGCGGTGCCCGCCCCCTGATCGTCGCCCGCTCGAAGGTCCGGCCGTTCGTTTCAGCCTGCTGAAGCGCCCCTGAGAAGGCGCGAGGAGTGCTGAATGAAACGCATGTTGTTCAATGCCACGCATGCAGAAGAACTGCGCGTGGCGATCGTCGATGGCCAGAAGCTGATCGATATCGATATCGAGAACGCCGGCCGCGAGCAACGCAAGTCGAACATCTACAAGGGGGTCATCACCCGCGTCGAGCCCAGTCTCGAAGCCTGTTTCGTCGACTACGGCGAGGAGCGCCACGGCTTCCTGCCGTTCAAGGAAGTCTCCCGGATCTACTTCCGCGAGGGCGTCGACGTCCGTACGGCGAGCATCAAGGAAGCGCTGCGCGAAGGCCAGGAACTGATCGTCCAGGTCGAGAAGGAAGAGCGCGGCAACAAGGGCGCCGCGCTCACCACGTTCATCTCGCTGGCCGGCCGCTACCTGGTGCTGATGCCGAACAATCCCCGTGGCGGCGGCGTGTCGCGCCGCATCGAGGGCGAGGACCGGCAGGAACTGCGCGACACGATGGACCAGCTCGACGTGCCGACCGGCATGTCGATCATCGCCCGCACCGCAGGCATCGGCCGCAACGCCGAGGAGCTGCAGTGGGACCTGAACTACCTCCTCAAGCTCTGGCACGCGATCGAAGACGCGTCGCGGCCGCAGTTCGAGCTGGCGGTTGACGATCCCGAGCAGCCCGGCAAGAAGAAAATCACCTACGTCGACGGCAACACCGGCCCGGACGGACAGCGCCTGAAGCGCGCGAACCCGCCGCCCTTCCTGATCGTCGAGGAGTCCAATCTCGTCATCCGCGCGATCCGCGACTACTTCCATCCCGAGATCGGCGAGATCCTGGTCGACACCGACGACATCTACGAGCAGGCGCGGCAGTTCATGGCGCACGTGATGCCGGACAACGTCGCCCGTGTGAAGCGCTACAAGGACGACGTTCCGCTGTTCTCGCGCTTCCAGATCGAACACCAGATCGAGACCGCGTACTCGCGCCAGGTGCCGCTGCCCTCGGGCGGGTCGGTCGTCGTGGACCACACCGAGGCGTTGGTCGCCGTGGACGTGAACTCGGCGCGCGCGACCAAGGGCTCCGACATCGAAGAGACCGCGCTGCGCACCAACCTCGAGGCGGCGGACGAGGTGGCGCGCCAGCTGCGCCTGCGCGACCTCGGCGGCCTGATCGTCATCGACTTCATCGACATGGAGGACGCGAAGAACCAGCGCCAGGTCGAGAATCGCCTGAAGGACGCGCTGCACTACGACCGCGCGCGCGTCCAGATGGGCAAGATTTCGCGCTTCGGTCTGATGGAGCTGTCGCGGCAGCGCCTGCGGCCGGCCCTGTCGGAGGGAAGTCACGTCACCTGCCCCCGCTGCAACGGCGTCGGCGTGATCCGCGACACTGAAAGTTCCGCACTGCACATCCTGCGCATCCTGCAGGAAGAGGCCATGAAGGAGAGCACGGCGGCCGTGCACGCGCAGGTGCCCGTCGAAGTCGCGACCTTCCTGCTCAACGAGAAGCGCGCGGACATCGCCAAGCTCGAGGCGCGGCTGCGTGTATCGGTGGTCCTGATCCCGAACAAGTTCC
The DNA here is from genome assembly GCA_029883565.1 of Burkholderiaceae bacterium. Classification (GTDB taxonomy): domain Bacteria; phylum Pseudomonadota; class Gammaproteobacteria; order Burkholderiales; family Burkholderiaceae_F; genus JAOUJD01. The sequence goes on along the minus strand of JAOUJD010000008.1, from coordinate 11,582 downwards.
TCGAGACGCCGCACTATCACATCGAGCGCCTGCGGCACGACGATCCTCGCCTGGACAACCTGAAGGCGAGCTTCGAGCGCGCCGCCGATCTCGCGCCGAGCACGGATACGCCGTACGCCGGGGTCAAGCCTGAAGCCGAGCGCGAACGACCCAAGCAGGAGGCCGTGGTCAAGGGCGTTGTCCCTGAGACGCCGGCCCCGATGCCGACGCTGCCGACCCCGGTCGCCGTCAGCGCGGCGGCCGCGCCGCCCGCACCGCGCCCCTCCACCGGCCTCTGGGGCCGGATCGTTTCCTTCTTCACCGGCGGCGCAGAGGCGCAGCCCGCAGCGCCTGCACCGGTGGCGGCGAAGCCGGCCACCGAAAGGCCGGCGCGCGACGACGAGCGCCGCGGCGACCGCCGCCGTGGACGGCACGACCGTGACGGACGCCGTGACGAGAAGCGCGGCGAGCGCCGCGACGACAAGCGCGAGGGACGCAGGGACGGCAAGCGCGACGAGTCGCGCCGCGGGGAGCCGAAGCAGGACAACCGCGAACGACACGCCGAGGGCAAGCCTCAGGAACAGCGGCCGGCGGCTGAGGCGCCCGAGGGGCGGAAGCCCCGCGGCGAGCGCCGCCCCCCGAAGGAGCGCGTGCGCGAGAAACCCGATGTTCCACCGGCGGAACCGATCGAGCCATCGGCCGGCCCGGCCGAGGTCGTCGGCGCGGCGGCTGCGCCTGCCCTGCTGGTCACCGCGGACGCAACGACCGAGGTGCCGCAGGAAGAGAAGCGCCGGCGTCGCCGCCGCCGTCGCGGTCGCGGAGCGCGTGCGGGCGAAGACACCGGAGCGCCAGCCGAAGGACAGGCCGCCACCGGGAGTGGCCAGGATTCCGAGTTTGAAGGCGAGGAGGAGATCGCAGAGGCGGAGCTGGTTGCGACCGACAGGGCAGAGCCCGCCCCGGTCGAGGCCGCGCCTGTCGAACCGATCGCCGAGGCGCCGGTATCACTCCCGGCACCAGCGCCCGCCCCTGCGCCGATGGCGCTGCCAGCTGCGCCCGTCGCCGCGGCCGGCGTCACGATGCTGCGGACGCCGGACATGATCACGGTTCCCGCCACGGTGGTCGTGCCTGCGGTCACGCCTGCGCCGCTGCCGGTGGAGCAACTGCAGTCGGTGCTGGAACTCGCCGGGCTGACGCTGGTGCAGACCGAACCCGCCAAGCACGCCGAGACAGCCGCCCGGATGGCCACGGAGCCGCCGCCAGTCCGTGTGCCGCGCGAGCGGCCGGTGCTGCCTCCGCTGGAAGAGCGTCCGCTCGAGCAGGTCGAGACTCGCACGTCCGCTTCCCCGCACGCCGGAGCCTGAGCCGCCCGGCCTGAACCGTGTCGAGCGCGCTGCTGCTAGTGCAGCAGCGCGCCGGCAATCGCACAGCCGGCGCCGACGGCCCAGACCGGTACGCGCGCGCCATGCAGTAGCGCGAACGCCGCCAGCGCGATCGCGCCATCCAGCACCGACCCGATCGCCGAACTTGCCACGGGCGTGACCAGCGCCGCCAGCAGCACCCCCACTACTCCGGCGTTCACGCCGGCCGCCGCCGTACGCAGTCCCGGACGCTGCAACGCACCCTGCCAGAACGGCAACGCGCCAAGCACCAGCAGGAACGCCGGGACGAAGATCGCCAGCAGCGCGACCACCGCGCCGGCCACGCCGCCCGGCAGGGGAATTGCCGCACCGAGAAAGGCGGCGAACGAGAACAGCGGCCCGGGCATGGCCTGCGCCGCGGCGTAGCCGGCGAGAAAGACATCGTTGCCGATCCAGCCGGACGGCACGACCTCCGCCTGCAGCAGTGGCAGCACGACATGGCCGCCGCCAAACACCAGGGTCCCCGCCCGATAGAACACCGATGCAAGCTCGAGCAGGTCCGCCTGCGTCCACCTGGCAAGCAACGGCAGGACGACGAGCAGCAGTGCGCACGCTGCCAGCGCCAGCGCGGCGGAGCGCCGCGGCACGCGGATGCGCAGCGCCGCTGAAGGGCGAGACCGAGCCGCGCCCAACAGCGCATAGCCGGCCAGACCGGCCAGTGCCATGGCAGCCACCTGCATGCCGGGCCAGGGCGCCAGCAGCAGCACGCCGGCGACGGCGATCGCGATCGCGCGCCGGGTCGCGTCGGGGCACAGTGCCCTGCTCATCGTCCACACCGCCTGCGCAACCACCGCCACCGCGAACACCTTGAGGCCGATCAGCCAGCCGGAATTCGATGTCATGCCCAACTGCAGCAGGCCAAGGGCGAATGCCGTCATCAGCAAGGCTGAGGGCAGCGTGAACCCGAGCCAGGCCATCAGCGCGCCGCGCAGGCCCGCGCGCTGGAACCCGAGGGCGATGCCGACCTGGCTGCTGGCGGGCCCCGGCAGGAACTGGCACAAGGAGACCAGCTCGCCATACGCGCCTTCGTCGATCCATCGGCGGCGCTCGACGAACTCGCGATGAAACCAGGAAAGATGCGCGATCGGACCGCCGAACGACGTGAGGCCGAGCCGCAGGAAGACGGCGAAGACGTCGAGCCACGCCGGCCGCGCGGGTGCCGGGTTGGCGTCTGGTGGCCGTCGCTGCTCGTCGGAAGACACGGTCGCCGATGTTGACACGCGCTGGCGCCGCGGCCAATGGCCATGCGGGCAGCCGGAACTTGCCCGTCCTGCCCCCGGTAACATCCGGCAAATGACTGACCGCGTGATCCACGTCCTCGACGCGCGCCTGGCGAGCCTCGCGCCGCAACGCCCGCGCACGCTCGTCGCAGCCACCGGTCACGTCGCCGACCGCCTGGACCGCCCGCTGCGGGACCTGCGGATCTCCGTGACGGATCGCTGCAATTTCCGCTGCACGTACTGCATGCCCAAGGAGATCTTCGACCAGGGCTACCCGTTCCTTCGCCATGCGGAACTGCTCAGCTTCGAGGAGATCACGCGCCTGACGCGGATCTTCATCGCGCACGGGGTCGAGAAGGTCCGGCTGACCGGCGGCGAACCGCTGCTGCGCAAGGACCTGCCGAAATTGATAGAGATGCTGGCGCGGCTGAAGACCCGTGCTGGCCGGGATCTCGACATCGCGCTGACCACCAACGGTTCGATTCTCGCCCGCAAGGCGCGCGAGCTGGCCGACGCCGGGCTGAAGCGCATCACCGTGTCGCTCGACGGACTGGACGACGCGGTGTTCAAGCGGATGAACGACGTCGACTTCCCGGTGCGCGACGTCCTCGACGGCATCGAAGCGGCCGGGGCCGCCGGCCTCGGCCCGGTGAAGATCAACATGGTGGTCAAGCGCGGCATCAACGACCAGGAGATCGTGCCGATGGCTCGCCACTTCCGGGGCAGCGGGCACGTCGTGCGCTTCATCGAATTCATGGACGTCGGCAGTTCCAACGGCTGGCGGATGGACGATGTCGTTCCATCGTCCGAAGTCATCCGACGGGTCTCGGCCGAGATGCCGCTGGCGCCGGTCGACCGCAACTACCGTGGCGAAGTGGCCGAGCGCTGGACCTACGCGGACGGCAGCGGCGAGATCGGCGTGATTTCCAGCGTCACCCAGGCGTTCTGCCGCGATTGCACGCGTGCCCGCCTGTCGACCGAGGGCAAGCTTTACCTCTGCCTGTTTGCGCAGAAAGGGTACGACCTGCGGTCGCTGCTGCGTGGCGATGCGGCGCACCCGGCATTGAGCGACGCCGAGATGGAAACGGTGATCGCCGGCATCTGGGGCGAACGGGACGACCGCTACTCGGAGGTGCGCACCGAAGCGACGGCGCGCGCGCCGAAGATCGAGATGTCGTACATCGGCGGCTAGCGCGCGCAGGCCGGCAGAGGGCCGGCGAACGGCGGCGCGGGCCGGCCGCCGGCTAGAAGCGCTTCATCAGGCGCAGCATCTTTTCGACGTGCGGCTTGTAGGGCGGCATGAACAGATTCATGCCGTTCAGGCGCGACTGCTTGAACACGGGCGTCAGCTTGCTGAACGTGTCGAAGCCCCACCGCCCGTGGTAGTGGCCCATGCCGGAAGGGCCCACGCCGCCGAAGGGCAGTTCCTCCTGCGCGACGTGCATCAGCGTCTCGTTGACGCACACGCCCCCCGCGTGGGTCTCCTTCAGGGCGCGCTCGGTGCGGTCCCGGTCCTCGTCGAACCAGTACAGCGCCAGCGGGCTGGGCTGCGAATTGACGTAGTCGATCGCTTCGCTCACATCGCCGTACGGCAGGACCGGCAGCAATGGCCCGAAGATCTCTTCCCGCATCACTGCGAGGTGCCGCGCCGGATCGACGATCACGGCCGGCCCGAGGCGATGCCGCTCGTCGTCCTGCATCTGGCCGTCGAACAGGGGAACGACCTCGACGCCGGCCGCGCGCGCTTCCTCCAGATAGCCCACCAGCCGCCCGTACTGACGCTGGTTGATGATGCTGCAGTAATCGCCGTCGTCGAGGCCCGCGGGGTACATGCGGCGTGCCTGACGCTGGGCCGCCGCGACGAACGCCGGCAGCGCGTCCCGCTGCACCAGGGTGTAGTCCGGAGCGATGCAGGTCTGCCCTGCATTCAGGAGCTTGCCCGCCAGCACGCGCTGCGCCGCCTTCTCGATCGGATAGCCCGGCGCGATGACGGTCGGCGACTTGCCGCCGAGTTCGAGTGTCACGGGCGTCAAGTGTTCGGCGGCGGCGCCCATCACCTTGCGGCCGACAGCCGTGGACCCCGTGAACAGCAGGTGATTGAACGGCAGCCTCGTGAACTGCGCCGCGATCTCCGGCCCCCCGGTGATGACAGCCACCTCTTCCGGCCGGAACGCGTCGGCCACCAGTTGCTGGAACAGGGCGGAAAAGGCCGGCGTGTACTCGGACAGTTTGACCAGGGCGCGGTTGCCGGCCACCAGGGCCGCGACCAGCGGGCCGACGGCAAGGAACAGCGGATAGTTCCACGGCACGACGATGCCGACCACGCCCAGGGGCCGCGGCAGGATATGCGCGCGTGCCGGCAGGAACCATTTCGAAACCCAGGCGCCGCGTGGCCTCATCCAGCGCCTGCCCCTGTGCAGCGCGCCCTTGATCTCGGCCAGGCTCGGAAACACCTCGGCGATCTGCGTTTCCGTGCGCGGCCGGCCCTCGAAGTCCGCATGGATGGCGTCCTCGATGGCCACTTCGTTGTCCTCCACCAGCCGGCGCAGCCGCTGCAGCCGGTGGCGGCGCTCGTCCCACTCGGGGAACGGCGCGGCGTCATACGACGCGCGCTGCACTTCGAAGGCGTGCATGAGTTCGGCGGGGACGTCGGCGGCATTCATCGTTGTTCCTGGCTGACGCGGATCACGGGCAACTTCGCTAGCTTACTGTCGGCGCGTTGAGCCTGTGCTCCAATTGCGGCGGGAACCGGGGACCGACAAGCGGAATGCAAACACTGCAAAGCCTGGCCGGCGTCGCCGTGCTGCTCGGCCTGTGCTGGGCGGTGTCGGAGGACCGTCGCAGGATCCCGTGGCGCATGGTGGCGAGCGGAATGATGCTGGCGGCCTTGCTGGCCGTCGCCCTGCTGAAGATTCCCCCGCTGGCCGACGCGCTGGCCGCCCTCAATGGCCTGCTGGCGGCGCTGGAAACAGCGCTCGCGGCCGGCACGGGCTTCGTGTTCGGGCATCTTGGCGGCGGTCCCGCGCCCTACGAGGTCACGAATCCGGCGGCGAGCTTCGTGCTCGCGTTCCGCGCGCTGCCCCTCGTGCTGATCGTCGCCGCGCTGTCGGCGCTGCTGTTCCACTGGGGCGTGCTACCGCTGATCGTGCGCGGGTTTGCGTGGGGGCTGCAGCGGACCATGGGCCTGGGCGGCGCGGTCGGCGTGTCGGCCGCGGCCAACGTGTTCGTCGGGATGGTGGAAGCGCCCCTGGTCATTGCGCCCTACCTCGCTCGCCTGTCGCGCGGCGAACTGTTCATCGTGATGAATTGCGGGATGGCGACCATCGCCGGGACGGTGCTCGTCCTGTACGCGAGCTTCCTCGGTCCCGTCGTTCCGAACGCGCTCGGGCACCTGCTCGTGGCCTCGATCGTCGCCACCCCGGTCGCGATCGTCGTCGCCGCGCTGATGGTGCCGCCGCAGCTGACGGACGCCTCGGCCGTCTCCTTCGAGCGCCAGGACGCGAACAGCATGGCGGCCATCACCCGCGGCACGCTCGACGGCCTGCAGCTGCTGCTCAACATCGTCGCGATGCTGATCGTGTTCGTCGCCCTGGTGGCGCTTGCAAACGGAATCCTCGGTGCCCTGCCGGCGGTCGACGGCGCTGCGCTGACGCTCGAGCGCGTGTTCGGCTGGCTGTTTGCGCCGCTCGCCTGGCTGATCGGCGTGCCGGCAGGCGAGGCCCTGGCGGCCGGCAAGCTGCTGGGCGAGAAGACCGTGCTCAACGAGTTCATCGCCTACATCGACATGGCGAAGATGGGACCGGAGCAGTTGTCCCCGCGCAGCGCCCTGCTGATGACCTACGCGCTGGCCGGTTTCGCCAACTTCGGCAGCCTCGGCATCATGCTCGGCGGACTGGATGCCTTGCTGCCGCGCGAGCGGCGGGCGGAGCTCGCGACCCTCGGCATGAAGTCGATACTCGCCGGGCTGCTGTCGACCTGCATCACGGCCGCGCTGGTGGGGCTCGTCGCTTGACGCCGGCGCAGTTGCGCGGAGCGCGGGTCACGCTGCGGCAATGGCGCAACGCGGACCACGCTGCCTTCGCGCAGCTCAACGCCGATCCGGTCGCGATGGAGTTCTTCCCGTCGACCCTGTCGCCGGAGGAATCGGACGCCATGGTGCAGCGGTGCCACGATGCGATCGCGGAACGCGGCTGGGGCTTCTGGTGCCTCGAAATCGGTGGCGCATGCGCCGGCTTCACCGGGCTCAATGTGCCGACGTTCGAGGCCCCGTTCATGCCCGGCGTCGAGATCGGCTGGCGCCTTCACCCGCGCTACTGGGGCCACGGGTACGCGACCGAAGCGGCGCGGCTCGCGCTCGACTACGGCTTCGGCGCGCTACGACTGCAGGAGATCGTGTCGTTCACCGCGGTGGGGAACGTTCGTTCACGCGCCGTGATGGAGCGCATCGGCATGCGGCATGACGCCGCCGGGGACTTCGATCATCCCCGGCTGCCCCCCGGCCATCGGTTGCGCCGTCACGTCCTGTACCGGCTCAACGCCCCTTCTTAGGCGCCTTCTTGGCCCCCGTCGACGCCGACTTGGCCGGCGCCTCTTCCTTCACCTGGTCGCCGATCACGCCCTTGAGCGGACACACGGTGAACGCCGGACACTTGCGGCACCCTGCCACGATAGCGATCGGACACAAAGTCATGTTCACCTCCACGGGAAAGACGGTCAGGATACGCTTGACGCGGCTGCGACGTCCCGTCGAGGACGGAAGCCGGCACGGGGAGCGCGCGCATGCGGCAACTGGACGAGCCAGACGGAAGGGACGGGCGGCACACGCAGCTTCATTTGCGCATCGCCCGTCCCGTGTCGAATCTCGACCGAGCGGTCGACATCTATTGCCGCGGCCTCGGTTACCGCGTGCTGGCGTCCTTCGACGACCATGACGGCTTCGATGGCGTGATGGTGGGCGCCCCCGGCGGCGCCTTCCACTTCGAGTTCACCCGGCATCGGGATCATCCGGTCACGCCGACTCCGACGCCCGAGGACCTGTCGGTGTTCTACCTGCCCGACGCCGCGCAGTGGCGCGTCACGTGCGAGCGCATGATCGCCGCCGGCTTCGCGCCGGTCGACTCGTTCAACCCGTACTGGAACGCACGCGGCCGAACCTTCGAGGACTTCGACGGCTACCGCGTCGTGCTGCAGCAGGCCCGCTGGAGCGGTGGCAAGTGAATCGCGGGCCGCTCGTCCTGAGGGGGCGGAGCCTTTCGTTTCCCTGGGCAGACGCGGGGATCCGCGCGATGATTGCCCGCCTGCCGATACCTACACCCCGGGCGCCGCGGGCGCCCCGACTCGAGTGAACATCAAATGAGCGAATCCGTTGCTGTCATCGGCCTGGGCGCGATGGGCCTGGGCATGGCCAGGTCGCTGCGCCGCGCCGGATTCCACGTGCACGCCAGCGATGTCGTCATCGACGTCGCGCGGAACTTCGCGGCCGAGGGCGGAACGGCCTGCACGACGCCGGCCGAGGCGGCCGCTGCCGCGGACATCGTCGTGAGCGTGGTAGTGAACGCGGCCCAGACGGAGGAGGTCCTGTTCGGCCAGGACGGAGCTGCCGCGGCAATGCGCAAGGGCAGCGTGTTCGTGATGTGTTCGACGGTCGATCCGAACTGGTCGATCACGCTCGAGCGGAGACTGGCCGACCTCGGACTGCTGTACCTGGACGCTCCGATTTCCGGTGGCGCCGCAAAGGCCGCCGCAGGCACGATGACGATGATGACGGCCGGCCGGCCCGAGGCCTACGACAAGGCGGGACGTGTCCTCGACGCGATGGCCGCCAACGTGTACCGGCTCGGCGACAGTGCCGGCAACGGCAGCAAGGTGAAGATCATCAACCAGCTGCTGGCGGGAGTGCACATCGCCGCCGCGGCCGAAGCGATGGCGCTCGGCCTGCGCGCCGGCGTCGATCCGAAGGCGCTCTACGAAGTCATCACGCACAGCGCCGGCAACAGCTGGATGTTCGAGAACCGGATGGCGCACGTGCTGTCCGGCGACTACACGCCGTTGTCCGCCGTCGACATCTTCGTCAAGGACCTCGGCCTGGTGCTGGATACGGCGCGGGCCACCAGGTTCCCGCTGCCGCTGTCGTCGACCGCGCACCAGATGTTCATGCAGGCCTCATCGGCCGGCCATGGGCGGGAAGACGACTCCGCAGTCATCAAGATCTTCCCCGGGATCAAGCTGCCGGCGAAGGCCTGAGCGCGACACAGGAGGGAAGCGGCGCCCGCAGGCGCCGCCCTTGTCCGCGTGCGGCCCGCCGCCCTAGGCGATTTCCTCGTACAGGGGCAGCGTCAGGAATTCGGCAAACGCATCCTGCGTGCTCATCTTCTCGAAGATCTGCGCCGCGCGGTCGTACGTCGGCGAATCCGGGCCGACGTCCGCCTTCACTTTCGCCAGCTCCGCAGGGATCAGGGCGCGCACCATGTCGGCCGTGACCTTGCGGCCGTCGTCCAGCACGCCCTTGGGCGAGCGGATCCACTGCCACACCTGCGAGCGGCTGATCTCCGCCGTGGCGGCGTCTTCCATCAGGTCGTGGATCGGCACGCAGCCGTTGCCGGCCAGCCAGGAACCAAGGTAGTGGATGCCGACGTTGATGTTCATGCGCAGGCCCGCCTCGGTGATCGGCGTCTCGGGCTGGAAGTTCAGCAGGTCGGCGGCCTTGACGCTGACGTCGTCGCGCTTCTTGTCGATCTGGTTCTTGCGCTCGCCGAGCACCTTGACGAATTCCTCCATCGCGATCGGCACCAGGCCCGGGTGCGCGACCCAGCCGCCGTCATAGCCGTCGGTGGCATCGCGCGCCTTGTCCGTCCGCACGCCGCCCAGTGCCTGCTCGTTCTTGACCGGGTCGTTCTTGATCGGGATGAGCGCGCTCATGCCCCCGATGGCGGGCGCGTTGCGCTTGTGGCAGGTCTTCAGCAGCAGCAGCGCGTACGCGCGCATGAAGGGCGCGGTCATCGTCACCTTCGCCCGGTCCGCCAGGCAGAAGTTGCGGTCGACCTTGAACTTCTTGATGCAGGAGAAGATGTAGTCCCAGCGACCGGCGTTGAGCCCGGCCGAGTGCTCGCGCAGTTCGTACAGGATCTCGTCCATCTCGAAGGCCGCGAGGATGGTCTCGATCAGCACCGTCGCCTTGACCGTGCCCTGCGGGATCCCGAGTTCCTTCTGGGTCGCGACGAACACGTCGTTCCACAGGCGCGCTTCGAGGTGCGATTCCATCTTCGGCAGGTAGAAGTACGGGCCGCTGCCGCGCGCGATCAGTTCCTTCGCGTTGTGGAACATGTACAGCGCGAAGTCGAAGATGCCGCCGGACACGCGCTTGCCGTCGACCAGCACGTGCTTCTCGTCGAGGTGCCAGCCGCGCGGGCGCACGACCAGCGTGGCAACCCTGTCGTTCAGCCTGTACGACTTGCCGCCCTGCTCCAGCGAGATCGTGCGGCGGACCGCGTCGATCAGGTTGACCTGGCCCGTGATCTGGTTGTCCCAGTTCGGGGCGTTGCTGTCCTCGAAGTCGGTCATGTACGAGTCCGCCCCCGAGTTCAGCGCGTTGATGATCATCTTGCGCTCGACCGGGCCGGTGATCTCCACCCGCCGGCACTGCAGGTCGGCCGGCACCGGCGCGATGGTCCAGTCGCCGTCACGCACGCTCCGCGTCTGCGGCAGGAAGTCCGGCCGCTCGCCGGCGTCGAGCCGCTTGGCACGCTCGACGCGCGCAGCGAGCAGTTCCTGGCGCCGTCCTTCGAAGGCCCGGTGCAGCTTCGCAACCAGGGCCAGCGCTTCCATCGAAAGGATGCGCTCGTATTCGGGCTTCATCGGCGCGGTGATCTGGACGCCCTGGGGAGTGTTCATGTGCATTGCTCCGTGGTGTGTCATGCCTGCTCCGGAATGAGGACTTCGGCCGCCGGTGCGCAGGCGTCGACGCACGGTTGGCGCCTGCGACGGTCCCGCTCTGTCCCTGATGCCGACGAGTATATTTGACCAAATCCAGCGGAATCACGCTCTCGCCGCACAGCATCTTTTACCCAGACGCCTTAATCGCACGCCCGCCCGCATGGACCCGTTCAAGGAAATCACCACCTTCGTGAACGTCGCGCAGCGCGGCAGCCTGAGCGCCGCCGCCCGTCACGAGGGGCTTGCTCCGGCCATGGTCGGACGCCGCCTCGACTCGCTCGAAGCGCGCCTCGGCGTCAAGCTGATCCAGCGCACCACCCGCCGCCTTTCGCTGACTCCCGAGGGCACCGCGTTCCTCGAGGACTGCCAGCGCATCCTGCGCGAACTGGAAGACGCCGAGAGCGCGGTGTCGGCACGGGGCAAGCAGGCGACCGGCCATCTCCGTGTCACGGCGCCGGCGGGGTTCGGGCGCATGCACATCGCGCCCCTCGTCCCGCGCTTCGCCACCGAGCATCCGAAGCTCGCGCTGTCCCTGGAACTGTCGGACCGCATCGCCGACCTCGTCGCCGAAGGATTCGACTGCGCGATCCGTTTCGGCGAGCAGGCCGACAGCCAGCTCGTGCGGGTGAAGATCGGGGAGAGCCGACGCGTGGTGGTGGCGCACGCGGAGTACCTGAAGCAGCACGGCACGCCGATGCGGCCGGCCGACCTCGCCCAGCATCGCTGCCTGACGTTCGGCGACGGCACGGCGCCGCAGCGCGGCTGGAGCTTCGTCGTCAACGGCGTTCCTGCAGTGGAACGCGTCGCCGGGCCGATCGCGTGCAACGACGGCGCGGTGCTGCACGACTGGACCCTCGCCGGCATGGGGCTCGCATGGCGTTCACTGTGGGAGGTCGGCGACGACCTCGCATCGGGCCGCCTGGTGACGGTGCTGGACGCTTTCGAAGCGCCGCCGACCAACGTGTATTGCCTGTTCCCGGCGCGCAAGCATCTGCCGCTGCGGGTGCGGCTGTTCGTCGATTTCCTGCGGCAG